>WRIE01000028.1 GCA_009782875.1 Eubacteriaceae bacterium
TCGCCGCATGTCTCCAGGCGGCTTTGCCATATTACCATTATGCCCACTCCTTGTCAACATCTTTCGTGATTCTTTTTTGTCTTCTCCCCCTTTTTACCGCCGGGTCATACACTCCTAGCCAAAAAGCCACCAGCACATGGCCAGTTAACGTGAGCTCGAAGAAATTTACAACTAAACAATGGCTGGGAAGTTTGTGTTTTGTCGCAAGTTTTCATAGAAGGCTTCTTGCCAATATACGAATAAGCAGCTAACCTGGCAACAGGTTGACCATGAAATTTATAGACGGCCTGTGCCGGGTGTGCTCGATTTGGCATGTATTTTTTAGGAAATCATTCACACTTTCAATTATGGCGCGTTTCCGCAGCAGTATCGCGTCGACAAGCTTCCTGTTTTTCCCTGTGGATGCCGCAGACACCAATAGTCGCAGAACCGGTAAAGCTAGTCCCGGCGCATTCAGCCAATGTTGAAGTCGCAACAGAAATGTACAATGGCATGGCAGCCCCTTTCACCAGCTTCAGGAACCGGTTGTGGCTTGGGAGCCGCCTGAAGCATGGCGCCCAGCCGCCTTTGGCGGGATCCAGCCAGCAGTGCTTGAATGTGCGGTAGTGCAGGTGGCGGGACATCACCGCGATTGCCATGGCTTCGCTGGGTGGAATTGGTTTTGAAAACCCCGGCCGCTTTCGGTGTTGCCTGGCATTGGAGTTTCTTCGCAGGTAGCAATCCATGCCTCACGTCAGTTATGCAGAATGCAGAATAACACCTGAAAAACCTCTTTTGTGAGAGGCAGCGACAGCGCGCAAAAACACCGCCAAGCGCTTGCGCCTGGCGGCACACAACCGCTCGGGACCTTTGGCAAAGGCGTGGCACCATAGCACCCGCCCACTGGCATTTGCGCAAACTATATTAAGCTATAGTTTCTTATCAACTAAAAAAGCGCGTTCCCGCGCTTAAAACCTTCTAACTTCCCTCAGTTTTTCTCTAAGGTCCCCTTCGATCCTCATTAGTTCAATCTCTGCTTCTCTTCTCTTTTTGAAGCCGTTGTCTTGGATTTGGATAACTTCATTAATTGTGGAAATCAGCCTCTCATTTGTATAGGTCAATGTCTGTATGTCAACAACGCCCCTCTCGCTCTCTTTTGCGACTTCAATTGTGCCTATCTTAAGCATATCGGCGTTCTTCTTCAACAGCTCATTGGTGACATTGGTGACTTCCCTTTGGGCTTGCATGGCTTGTTTGCTGTTCTCAAATCCTAATGCAAGAACCATTTGGCTCTTCCAAAGCGGGATCGTATTCATTAATGATGAATTGATTTTATCAACCATCATTGCATCGTTATTCTGGACCAAGCGTATCTGCGGCCCCATTTGTATTGACACCATCCTAGTTAGCTCTAGGTCATGGATGCGTTTTTCAAACTGGGTTGCCATATTAACCATATCATTTACTATCTGGGCATCTTCGGTCAAGCCGGACTCCTCAGCTTTTTTTTGCAATTCTGGCAGCACTTCGCTTCTGACTTGATCGAGCTTAATCTTCCCTGCTTCGATGTACATTCCCAGCTCTTTAAAGTACTGGAGGTTTTTATCGTACATTTGGTTGAACATGTTAATGTCTTTTAATAGAGTGACTTGGTGGCCTTCAAGGATCGACACAATTTTGTCAACGTTGACTTCAACTTTGTCGTAGCGGGCTTTTATCTTGGTGATTTGGTTGGTCGCTTTTTGGAATATTCCCTTGACGCCTTTCTCCTCTTCCGCGCTAAACCCTTTAAGCTCAATTACCAAGTTGGATAACATATTGCCAACTTCACCTACATCTTTAGTCCTTACACGGGTAAGGGCTGCCTCAGAGAATTGGGCGATGTTTTTTTGCGCGCCTGTGCCGTATTGGAGCACTTGGCTGGAATTCGTGATATCTATCTTCTCCGAGAATTCGGTTATAACCCTCATCTCTTCCGGGCTGTACTTTGGCCTGGCAATTTCCGCTTTTGTTTCCTTCGGCTCATCAAACAATTCGAGAGCAGAAGGGATGTCTTTTTTCTCTTCCTCTCCGTCAAGGTGCAGAGAGATAACCGGCATGTTTTCCAAGTCTTCTGCAAAGTCTTGCAGCTCCTGCCGCATTTCGGCGGACATGTCCTGGATATTCTGCATATCGCTCATAAAAAATCTATACGCGGCATCACTCATTTTCTAACATTTTGTAGTTTAGAAAACTGGATTAGCCGCTGCTCCTTTCCGCCTTTTAAGGCACGGTCTGTTTTCATTAAATTTAATAACCCCAATGTTGAGGGCGACAACTCAAAACGGGCTTTTAGCCCCAATACTGCTAGTCTATGTTTTTTTTAATTTGTTGTCAAGTTCCTTGTTTCCATAAATAAACAAGGCTTGCGCCTCACTTGAATTTCGCAAGGGATTCGCTAATTTCCACAAGCTCGCCAGAAGGCGAATACACTTTTCCGGGATATAAGAAGCTGTGCATTTCAATAGCCATGTCCTCCAAGCTGTTTGGCAGCAGCACAGCTGAGCCTCTCACATTTTTTGCAAGCACGTTCCCTGACAACGCTTGCATGCCGTCAATCTCCATGCCTCCAGCAACCGCAAGGCAGATACGCGCCATTCGTGTGTTTGACAAGGATGTGGAGCAGTTGCCTTGGCATGCCTCAACCAGTTTGTTGACAACACTCGGGCTAAGCTCCCCTTTTGCTTTTTTGAATATTGCCAACGCCACTTCCCTTTGGCGGGCAGTCCTGTCAAAATCCGCATTGCCCGTGTTTCTCATCCTGGCATATGCCACTGCCTGCCTGCCGTCAAGGACCTGGGTCCCCTCGGCGACGTGCTGGGAATTATTTATATGGCCAAGTATCCGGTTTGTAGTGGTGATGGTGTGGTTCATATCTGCCACCACCTTTTTATCGATAGTCATCTCTATGCCGCCAATGGCGTCGACTATGTCAGCTATAGCTTGGAAATCAAACGATACATGGCTATCTATGGCCATATCAAAGTTGTGGTTTATTGCAGCCAAAGCCAGCTGGGCGCCTCCGCTTGAATGCGCGCTGTTGATTTTAGCCAGATTATCGCCCGGGATTTGCACATAAGTGTCCCTCATGATAGAAAGCAACTTGATCTTGTTGTCTTTAAAATTGAAACTAGCGATTATAATCGTGTCGGCACGTGATGGTCCTCCCGACACCCTCTCATCCAAGCCGAAAACTGCAACATTGTAAATTGCAGCGTTTGAATAAACGCTTTCGACTCCCTGGTTCACCATTAGAGCCCTGTTATTCTTTGAAATGGAAATCTTTTCAATCTTGGAAAGCGTTCGAAATAACCATACAGAACTGCACACAAACACAGAAAACACTATAATCACGGATATTGTCAGGCATCGCTTCATACGAGACTTGTTTTGGTTATTTTCTCTCTTTCTTCTAATCATCAATCTTCTTGCCACGGTAAAAAATACCGCCTCCCAACCGATTATGCCACAATAACGTTTGTTGCATCAGGGTTTTACAAAAACAATCATTTATTAATCAAACATAACAGGTTTCGACAAATAACATAAAGGGTTGATAATATAATACCGTTTGAAAGGAGATTCATGCTTTGTATAGTTTATCAGTCAAGAACCGCAATTCGATACCCCGGGATTGCAATGACGACCTCGAGCTGCAGGTGAGCATTCTCAAGAAAAAGCTTGAAATAGCTTTAGACAACTCCAACTATAATCTGTTGAACCCGAGGGTGCTCAAGATCAGCAGAGAGTTGGACTCCATGCTCATCAAGTACCTATAGGGTTAAGGTCTGGACAAGCTACAGCGACCAATCTATCCCGCTGTAGCCTGCTTCAATCAAAAATTGGTTAGCCCTGGAAAAGGGTTTGCTTCCGAAAAATCCTCTGCTTGCCGAAAGCGGCGAGGGATGTGGCGATATGATAGTGAGGTGCTGGCTTTGTGTGACGAGTCTCCCCTTGCTTTGGGCATAGGAGCCCCAAAGCATAAACACAACCGGCGCCTCTCTTTCATTTAGCAGCGTAATAACCCTGTCGGTGAACGTCTCCCACCCAAGGTGCCTGTGGGAGGCAGGGGTGTTTGAGCGGACTGTCAGGATGCTGTTCAAGAGCAGCACCCCTTGGGCAGCCCATTTGGTCAAGTCACCCCCTTGTGGAGGGCTGATGCCCAAATCCGAGCCGAGCTCTTTGTAGATGTTCATCAAGGAAGGGGGAGGCTTGGTCCCAGGCAAGACAGAAAAGGACAAGCCATGGGCTTGCCCTGGGTTGTGGTAAGGGTCTTGGCCGAGGATGACAACCTTGACAGAAGAATAGCCGGTCATTTTCAACGCATTAAAAATGCTGTGCATGTCAGGATAGACAACATAACTTTTGTACTCTTCCAATAGCGCTTTTCTCAGTTGAAGATAGTACTCTTTTTCAAATTCCCCTTTAAGGATCCCGTCCCAGTCGTTTCCAATTTTGACAGCCATTAGGCTTGCGGCTTCGCCATGACTGTAATGCCCAGGTTAGCTAGGTCGTTGTAGTCAGGCTCTCCCGGAGCTTTTGTCAACAGGCATGAGTGGTTCTGGGTTTTTGGGAATGCGATAACATCGCGTATATTGTCAGTTCCTGTGAGCATCATCACTAGCCTGTCAAAGCCAAAGGCAACCCCCCCATGGGGAGGAGTGCCATACTGCAATGCGCCCAAAAGGAAACCAAACTTGTTTTGGGCGTTCTCTGCGTCGATGCCAAGGACATTAAAAACAGACTGCTGGACTTCCTTGTTATGGATGCGGATACTGCCGCCGCCCAGCTCATAGCCATTTACCACCAAGTCGTAGGCCTTGGCTATCGCCGCTGCGGGGTTTGACTCCAAGCTTGCAGCTATTTCGTCTTTAGGCGATGTAAAAGGGTGATGGACTGCATAGTAGCGCTCGTCTTCATCGTCATATTCAAACATTGGAAAGTCGGTTACCCAAAGGAACCTGAAACCTTCCTCCATCTCAATTTCCATCAATTTTGCCAAGCGCAACCGAAGCTGGCCCAGGGAATTGCAAACGACCTCGTCTTTGTCGGCGACAATAAAAGCTATATCGCCGGTCTTGGCGCCAATGTAGGACGCGATCTGGGCCATCTCCTCTTCTGTGAGGAACTTGGCGATTGGGGAGCGTGGCCCTTCTTCTTCATAAATGATCCATGACAGCCCTTTCGCCCCGTAGACTTTTACAAAGTCAACTAAGGAGTCCAGCTCTTTTCGGCTGATCTTGCCTTGCGCGCCAGTCGCGTTTACTGCCCGCACGCTGCCTGCTTGCGCTGCTGAAGCGAATATCTTGAACTCAGAGCTTTTAAATAATTCGGTCAAGTCCACCAGCTCAAGGCCAAAACGGAGATCGGGCTTGTCGGAGCCAAAGCGGCGCATAGCCTCTTGGTAGGTCATCTTGGGGATCGGCAGCTGTATTGTGGCAGTCTGGGTCTTTTCAAATATATGGGCAACCATCTGCTCAGCCATGTCCATTATGTCATCCTCGTCGACAAATGACATCTCGATGTCGATTTGGGTAAACTCTGGCTGCCTGTCATGCCGCAAGTCTTCGTCCCTGAAGCATCTCGCTAACTGGTAGTAGCGGTCAAAGCCTGAAATCATCAGTATCTGCTTAAACAGCTGGGGGGACTGGGGCAATGCGAAAAACAAGCCTTGCTGCACCCTGCTGGGCACAAGGAAATCCCTTGCTCCTTCCGGGGTTGGCCTGGTGAGGATTGGCGTCTCGACTTCAATGAAGCCTCCCGCCTCTAAGAACTCCCTTGCTGCCATTGCTGCTTGGTGGCGTTTAACCAAGACAGCCTGTGCAGACTCTTTGCGCAGGTCGAGAAAGCGGTTTTCCAAACGCACGGATTCCTTCGAGTTGTCTGTCTCATCAACATAAATAGGCGGTGTCAACGATGTGTCCAGCACATTGATTGAGGCCAGGACGAGTTCAATTCGGCCTGTTGGTATTTTATCGTTGTAGTTTTCCGGGTCCCTGGCTTTCAGCACCCCTTCAACTTGCACAACATATTCATTGCGCAAACTGTCGGCTACCGGGAACAAGCTTGCTTGTTTGGTAGAATCGACCACAAGCTGCATGATCCCGCTTCTGTCACGCAGATGGATGAAGATAACCCCTCCCAAGTCCCGCCTGCGCTGAACCCAGCCGCAAAGCGTGGCTGTGGAGCCGATGTTTTCCTCTGTTAGTTCGGTGCACATATGAGTCCTGTATTTTGTCTTTGACGGCATAAGAGCGCCTCCAGTTATATTTATTTATTATTTATCAAAAAGCGAAGCAATGCCAGAAAGGTCAATATCGAATTGCTCTTTTGTCTCCATATCCCGCACTGTGGCAATTCCTTGGCTTGTCTTCTCTGCCTCCAAGAATATTACGTAGCGGGAATTAAGCTTGTCCGCATATTTCATCTGCGCCTTCAAGCTCCTGGACAGAGTGTCTGTCAGCGCGGCTATCCCCTTGCTGCGGCACTCCATAGCATATCCCAACGCGTCACGGGCAGACTGGCTATCCAAGGAGGCGAAAAACACCCCGGTTTGGCGCGCGCCCAAGTTTGGAAGAACCCCTTGGGCTTCCATTAATAAAAGCAGCCGCTCTATGCCAAAACCGAAACCGACACCTGGGGTTGGCTTGCCCCCGATAGTTTCTGCAAGGCCGTCGTAGCGCCCTCCAGCGCATACTGCCGACTGGCTGCCAAGATCGTTTGTGAGGAATTCGAAAGCTGTTTTTGTGTAGTAGTCAAGACCCCTGACGATGCGGGGATTGACAGAAAATTCTATTTTTGACGCGGCTAGGCAGTGTTGGAGCTCCTCGAAATGGCTGGCGCAATCATTACACAAATTGTCCAGCATCAACGGGGCGCCGGCTGTCGCAGCTTGGCAAGCCTCTTGTTTGCAATCGAGCACCCGCATGGGGTTCTTTGCCGCACGGGAGCGGCAATCCGGGCACATTGAATCCAAGCGGCTCTCAAGGAAAACGCTTAGTTTTTCATAGTAGGCTTTCCTGCAAACGGGGCAGCCTACCGAGTTGATATTCAATTCGACATTTGATATCCCGAATTGCCTTAGGGCAAAAGCGCAAACAGAGATTGTTTCGGCGTCTGTGGAAGCGGAGGCGGAACCCAAGGTTTCGATCCCAAATTGGGTAAACTGCCTGCTTCTGCCTTTTTGCGGGTTTTCTGCCCTAAACATGTTCTCTATATAGTAGAGCTTGACCGGTTTTGGCTCACTGGACATCCCGTTTTCGATGTAGCTGCGCACAACAGCAGCAGTGCCTTCAGGGCGCAGGGCAAACATCTCTTTTTGTGAATGGCTGAAGGTAAACATCTCTTTTGTGACGATATCTGTGCCTTCCCCCACCCCGCGGCTAAACAATCCCGCATTCTCAAACATTGGCGTGCGGATCTCTTGAAATCCGAAAAGGCTTGCTATTTCATGGAACTTGCCTTCAACATATCTCCAAAGGGGGGTGTGGCTGGCAAGTATGTCATTAGTTCCTTTTGGCGCTGAAAACTGCATATTGTAGCTCCATCATCTTCTTTAGTAGTTGTTTTAGGGCAACATATTTTTATAGATCATAATATTATAATTAATATTAAATTAACTGTCAAGGAAAGACAACCTGCTCAAAAAAATGCTAAAATCCGAAAGAACAGCAATTTTTTTGAGGAAAGGGGTAAGAAGTGAAATATATCCCGACCAGTTGGTCTGTCCCTTACTATAATATGGCCCTTGAGGATATGCTTTTAAACGATAGCCAGTACACTGATGACTATTTTTTCTTCTATATCCATGAGCCTTCTGTAATAATAGGCAAGCACCAAAACGCTATGCAAGAAGTAAACTTCCCTTATGCCAAAGAACACAGTATCCACGTTTCACGGCGCACGTCTGGAGGCGGGGCTGTCTACCATGATTTCGGGAACTTGAACTACTCATTTGTGCTTAACAAAAAACTGGGGGAGCTTGTGGATTTTGCCAAGTACACAGCCCCAATAATCAAATGCTTGCGGGAGCTGGGCGTGGATGCAGAGTTGTCAGGCAGAAACGACATTTTAATCGATGGAAAGAAATTCTCTGGCACAGCGCAGCACTTGAACAAAAACAAAATCCTGTCCCATGGGACGCTTATGTTTGACCTTGATATTGAAGCTATGGCAAATGTATTGAATGTAGATGGATTGAAGATCGAATCCAGGGCAATCACTTCGATCCGGTCCCGGGTGGCAAACTTGAAAAGCTACCTTGCGGATGGAATGGATATTTTTGCTTTTAAAGATGCCATTTTGAAAAACCTATTTGAAGATAGCCAGATCGAGGTTTTTGAGCTGGGTAACGATGATATTGGCAAAATTAAAAAAAGGGTTGCGGAAAAATTCTCCACATGGGAATACAACTATGGGTCATTCCCGCCATTTAGCATGGCTAAGAAGAGAAAGTACGGCGCAGGGATCATACAAGCCAATTTGGACCTTAGGGAAGGGGCGATTGGGAGTGTTGTCTTTACCGGGGATTTTTTCGCCAATGTGCCTGTGGAAGAGCTGCAAGAGTTGCTGTGCGGAGCAGCATTTAATGAAGAGTCGGTTAGGGCGGCAGTAGGGGAGCAAAACGTGATCGCCGGCTTGTCGACAGATGAATTGGTAGATTTGCTGTTCTATTGATTTTTTAGCGTGTTGTATGCGACGCGAAATACGCAAAATTTGGTGGTGTATGATACATCATTTTATTTTTGTATTTTCAAGGATATTTATGGTGAGTATGCCGCCTATGGTGGCTAGCCACTGCTGGCTGTTATTCCTTATCCATTGCCTAGTAATCCAAACAGTACCGGCAGGGTATTTTCCAGCCTGCAAAATCGTATCACTCAACGCATGTATCCATCTAATCGAGCAAGGGCAAAACCAGGGCGCAAGGGGGAAATCCCTCGCGCCCAGTTGCTATCGTGTGAATTTCCACAATACTCTTATCGCTCCACAATCCTTTCCGCCACTCGATATAGTCGAAAGCGTCGCGTTAATCATGGCTATAAAACGCTCAGTGTCAACGCTCCCAAGCGCAGCCATCAGAGTGTCCATTGCTTTTATTCCATGTTCCATAATCTTGATCCCTGCTGACAATATCTCGCTCAAGGTATCGGTTAGAATGGCAGGGGAGCAAAACGTGATTGCTTGCTTGTCGACAGATAAGCTGCTAGATTTGCTGTTACACCGATTTTTTTTGCATTCTTGTTGGTTGATTATTATACAATGATCAACGCGAAAGTCCAACTTCATAGGAGTTCTCATAGTTTGTGTATGAAACTACTTTGTAGAAACACTCAATCAAAGAAGCAGAGCATATGCTATCAGCTAGCTTTGCGATTGCTTTTTTCCGCGGAGTGTGGTGATCCATACCACGCATGGGCTCCATTCCGGTCGTAAGTGTGGAAATGGTAGTAATATATGTTAGGGTATTTCTTGTTCTGGTCGATTTCTGGTCTTGATATAGCATCATTGCCGCTTGCTTGCACGCATTGCCTCGCTTTTGCCTCATTGAAGGTATAAATGCTCTTCAGCTCCTTAATCAAGGCTCCAGCCTCATCTTCGCTTATGGTTCGATCAACAGCGACAAACACGTCAGGGCCAGATATTCGCGCCTTAAATACATAGTTATGCATATCTTCCTGCCTGGCAAGGACGCTATAAAAAAACGACATCGAGTACCAAAGCCCATCACGATCTACAAAAAGCTCGCCTGAATCCATCGCCAGCTTTGCAAGTTGGGCAAATGCCACACCCTCCCTCGTTTTCGCTTTGCCAAGCGAGCCAGTTCCATCAAAGCCTATCTCACTGTCAAGCCCTTTTATTGTCGCAGAAATTCTACCGGATGAAAGCTGTGAAACTTCAACGTCATAAGCTTGAGAACCGAATGTGAGAGTTGCGCCTTTGCCCGGCATGAATTCCAGGCTAGCACCGCCGTCAGCTATTATAAAAACCTTTGAAATCTGATGGGATTGGGTACCAAGGTAATCTTCTGGCGTGTCATCAAATAGGGAAGGGAAGAAGGCTTGTACTATGTAGATAGCGGCTACAATTGCTACAACGAGCAGAATTGATTGTGCTTGTTGATTCTTTGTGTTCTTCGATCGTTTATTATTGCTATTGCCTTTCGTTGTCATGGCGTATGCCCCATAAAAAAGTTGAAATCATCAGCTTGTAAACAATTTTCGCCTTAATTTCTTATTAATTTCAATTATAATGCCTGCCATTTCCAATACAGCCTAAAACGACACCAACAAAACAAAAAAGGCCATCTACCTGCACTTTGTATATTGCAGCAATTTTGTGGCGATAACAGTTCCAATAGACATGCAGCCGCCCATTAGCGCCCTTCAATAGAAGCATGCCTGGCAATTGAATGCCAGGCATGCTTCTATTTATCTCTTAAGCGGTACTATGTTCCGGTTGAGCGTCAAGAACATGGCTTTTGCTGTCGCTAGGCGCTTTTCAGCATCCGGCTCCCAGCTTTCGTCATTGATCAGCTCTTCAAAAAGCTCAGCAATTGTATAGTTTGTCTTTTCCATGTCTATACCTACTTTCTCGATAACTCGTCAGCAAATTGGTAGACTTCCCTGAGGACATCAAGGCTAGCATCTCCACCGCACAATAGCGGCTTGTTCTGCAGGAATATGAAACCGCCGCCTGGCGCAAAAGTGTCAAAGCACTTGCTCACATAGTCCTTGCATTTTTGCACGTCGCCAAAGCGCAGCAAATCGGCGGTGATGCCAGCGCCAATAACCTGCCAGTCGCCAATAGCTTTATGCACTTCAAACGCGTCGTCCTCATCGAGCATAAACACGCATGATCCCTTTGGAATCGACCTATAACGGTCAATGGTGTTCAAGAAGTGCCCTTCGCCCTTGACAAAGAATTTCACACCGGCTTCCATATACGGCATGTACAGCTTGCGGAAGTCATTAAAGAAATATTTATCAAAGAGCGGTGGCGATAAAAAGCACTCGCTGTGGTATACAGTCGAGCCAAGAGGCAGCGGCGGCTTGCCAATATAGTCCTTTGGGTCTGGCAGCGGAGCCTTTGATGCGAAGATAGCCTGGCATGCCGCATCGACTATCTCTGGCCTGCGCCTGATGTCTAGGAGCGTGTTGGGGATGCCCCTCAAATTGTCGAAGAGCGTGTTGAGGTTGGAGCTGTACCTAACCGTTTCAGGTCCATAGAAGTTGAGTTTTTGCCTGTCCCCGAAGACATTTTCTCGAATCCTGTCGTTTGTCTCTACAAATTTCTTGTACTCGATAGCCGCTTCCTTGAGTGATGCATATGCCTGGGCTTTGTCTGGGACATTCAAGGCTGGATAATTTTTCTGGATCCACTCTTCTGACATGAAACCATAAAGATCATCGATCACTTTCTGGTAGTCTTCGACAGAGATGAAGTCAAGCTGGGATTGCATGTGCTGCAGGGTTGTCCCATCACTGCTTATAGTGTAGGCCTTTGAGCCCAGGATCTTGTGCATCGTAACGCTATGGCTAACACCTACGCCCATTGCAATGTAGTCAAGTGGCACTTCATCCATAAATGCCGTATAAGCCGACACAGTCGCATCTGGGTTGCCCATGACATCCAGGTATGTGCCGCCATGCGAGGAGAAAGGCCACATCAATATTTCCGCGCCGATAGGAACCTTTTTTGGCTCATTGAAGCTGATGGCGTCAATGAAGCTCTGGCGCCTCTCCTCTAGTAAAGTCAGTTTGTCGTCTGCCATTTTACACCTCTTTCATTTTTTAATAATGTAGAGCTTTTACAATATCGAATCTACTGAGATTATAAACAACCAAAATGCTTCAATCAATTGATTTAACCAGTTTAACAAAAATTATGAGCATTGTTTGATTTTTGTATTCTGTTGGTGTCAAAGACAACCTCGAATCCCTCAAAAGCCATTTTGTGTGCTCCTTCCCCCTGGCGGGCATCCCGCACCTGCGGGATGAAGCCCTGGGCGACTTTGCGCAAATCAAGCTGCCCGGGGGGGCGGCGCCTTGGCCTATGGGGAGCACGGGGACGTTTGGGGGATGGGCTTGGAGTTTGCCCTGGCATTTTCCCAGGAGCTCTACAACTCGCGGGAGCTTGCGCTGGAAAAATCAATCGCCAAGGCGCAGGAAAGGCTGGCAACCCCAAATCGAAGATCGCAAGGGCCGCCGAGGTGGCGGAGGCGGTGGCGCTGGGGGGCGGGCTGGAAGGGATGGCAGCTGTGAGGTTTGGCCCCGCAGCCCAGAGCGTGGAGCTGGATATCGACAGGCATTTCGCTACTAACATCAATGTTAAAATCTCCAGAATAGAAGTAAATCATAGTCTTTAAATATTCAACATTTCTAAATCCTCTGGCATTAGTTTTTAGATTTTGAGTTATGTTGTTCGTTCCTTCTAAAATTGCGTTTGTTAGTCGATCATCGAAATAATTCATAATGTTGTCAAAGTGGTTAGCCAATGTTTTGGCTAATTTTTTAAGAACGAATTATTAACTGTGCAAGTGTCAATAATGCCTGATAAAGGCAATAAGAGGAGAGATTGACAAATGCCACAGTTAAATAAGCAACAGAAAGCTGGCAAAATTGATATTTGAGCAATACAGCAACAACAACCTTGAAACAACTCTTTGCCGGGCTATAGAATTGATGCTGGAGGCCGGGCTCGACAAGCGCCTCGGCTATGGCAAACACAGCCCAGCGGGCAACAATAGCGGCAACTCGCACAATGGCTACGGCAAGAAGACGATATCAAGCGAATGGTGAGGCAGCGAAATCAATATGCCGCGCAGCCGCAACGGCACATTCGAGCCAGCGGCAACCGCGAAAAGGCAGGCGCGCACAGACGGCATCGAGGCCAGGATCCTGGCCATGTGCTCCAAAGGTATGCCCACAAGGGGCATAGAGGGCCATTTGCGCGGCATCTATGGGGTGGAGGCTTCCACGGGCCTTGCGAGCCGCATAACGGGCAAGATAATGCCGGATGGCAGGCTCGATCCATGTCCAGCGTATGCCCTGCAGCCTGATTTGGCGGGATATGCTGCAAGGTGGAAAAGGGCGGAAAAGCCGTTAACAAGCGCGCATATAGCGTGCCAGGCATAGACATGGGCGGCATGGAAGGCATTCTAGGCCTTTGGGTTGGCGAGGCCGGGAGCGCGCCGTTTTGGGCCACAATATCCAACGGACCCAGGAACCGTGGCGTGGAGGGCATCCCCATTGCTAGCCGCGGCAACCTTTCCGCTTCCCGAACGCCATTGCCAGCGTTTTCCCCAAAACTGCGGGCCAGCTTTGCATTATCCGCATGGTCCGCAACTTGGCGAAATATGTCCCATACAAGGATTTGAGGCCGCCCATGGCCGGTTTGAAAAAAGTGAACGTGGCCGCAAGCGGAGAGGAGGCTTGGTATGCCTTGGATGGTTTCAATGGAAAATGGGGAAGCAAATATCCCCAGATAAACAAGATGCGGGAAGAAGACTGGGATGGTTTGCCGGAATGCTTCAAATACCCGGATGAAGCACGGCGCGCAATTTACACGGCGGACGCAGTGGAGGGCTTCCACAGGATGCTAAGGGAGTCCACGAAAGCCGGCAAGAGCGGGGCGCCGCCGACATAGCGCATGCGTACCGCGAGCTGGAGCGTGTCGGGTCCCTGTTCCGCGCATCAAAGAACACGATGCATTTTGCAATCTGCCCCCAAATCCATTACACCGGCACAAGATCCGTGACCACGGCTTCTGCTGCCTGTTGGCGCTTGCCATCACCGGGGCGCTGCGCGAAGAGCTGTCGCTGAGGGGCGTCGACATGCCTATGGACAGGATGATGGATGCAGAAACAGAGAAGTTGTGGGCGGCTATTGAGGAGATAGAAGCTAGGCTATAGCGACTTTGTGTTACACTAAAAAACACCTGTGGTCCGCTAAGTGGGCGGATCACAGGTGTTTTTTGTAGTTGGGGGCGCTAAACTCCCGTTAGAATAGTGGTTGCCTCCAGCTTATCCAGCTAAAATGCAACAGAAAAGATATGCGATACTTAATTGATGGAATGATTAAATTATAGTTTACAAAAATTTGACTTGCAATTATAATATTCAATAGTGCAATCTTACAGTGCCATTCTAATTTGAACGATTATTTGACATCTTTTGGCTAAGTTGCTCGTAATGCTGATTGCAGTTAGTTATTGGAATAGAGGGCTTCACTAAAGAACAGCGCATTTTAAATTTGATGGTATTACTTTTTTAAAATCTGAAAGGAAGTATGTAAATGGCAACTCAAGAAACAGCTAGCACCAGTATCAAGTCATCTGAAAAGCTAAGCTACATAACAGCCAGGGTAGGCTTCTCGCTTATCCTGACATTGTACGGTGGCGGCTACCAGTCGTTGTTTTTGAACACCGTATGCGGAATGTCCATGGCAAGCATTGCCTCGGCGCTTGCCTTGGCTAAGCTTTTGAATGTCATTGAAGTTCTAATGATCCAGCCAATGCTATTTGAATGGGCGTCAAAAGGCAGATGGGGCAGGTTCCGCACTTGGTTCGTGGTAAGCCCGATTCTGTGCCTGCTCTCGCATTTGATGCTTGAATCCTACATAACAGTTATTACACCAGACAAATTGAAACCGGCATTTGTTGTTTTCGGTTATGTGATGGTCAACTCCACTCTTAATATCCAGTCATCATCCCTCAACTCCCTTAGCGCCCTCTGGATCAAAGACCCTGTTGACAGGTACAAGACACAGGCCCAGATGCAGCTCACAAGCAACCTTGCAACCACTGGTTTTGGATTCGCTATGCTCCCGCTTATGTATGCAATCGGCGGGGCCAATGTGATTAACGCAAGGGGCATGACATTCCTTGTTGTTTTATACAATGTGATCAACATAGTTGCATGCATACCTGTGTTCAAGTTCACTGGGAACCTTGACCTCGACAGGTCGTCCGGGAACACTAGAACCAACGCGCTATCATCGCTCAGTCTCATATTCAAGAACAGGAATGTTGCAGGGATGATGTTTGCTAACGCCTTTGCCCTTGCCGGCGGAGGCTCCTGGAACCAGGTATTCACATTCATGTTCCTGTACTACTACAAGAATGGCTCTGTCCTGTCCATCTACAACGGCATGAGCAAGGCGATCATAGTTTGCGCGCACTTGATTACAATCGCGATCGCCAAAAGGGCGAACCCGAGGATGGCCTACAAAATCTCTTACACCATGTCGATAGTGAACTACATCCTGATCTACTTCTTCTGCAACGATGCTATCTCAGCAATGGTGTTTGTGTGCTTGCAGCAGCTGTTTGTAGGCCTCACGCAAAGCGCAGGCACGCCGATGTATGCCGAAGTCGTAGACTATACGAAATGGAAGACTGGCGAGAATATCACGACATCAATCTTCACAGTCCAGCAATCGGCTCCAATGTTGAGCGGATACATCTCCAACAACATCCTTACAGGGCTTGCGATGATAGGCTTCAGCGCAGGAAACCCGGAGACCCACGTTCCTGAAGTGCTTTCAAAGATGAAGATGCTATCCTGCTTCATGCCTTCGGCGCTATATGGATTGGCATTGTTGGTATTCCTGTTCGTGTTCAATATCACTCCGGAAATGGCGGCGACAGCAAGGAAAGAACTTGCAGAGCGCGATGCTGCCGAGAAAGCTGCTGCTAATGCCTAAATAGTATTTGATATTGCCCCAATGCTCAAATAGCATTGGGGCAATAAAGAACGCCGCACTCAATAACTAACCGCAAGCTTTCCATTTTTTCAACACATACTGTGCCCGGACTTTTTCATTTAAAAGTTTAATATATAAAAAAAAACAAGGAGGAAGAAGAAATGGCAGAAAGAACTCAAGCCTCAACTAAAGAAAATTTCTTTAAAGCTATCAACCATATCGTGCCGGACTACATTCCCAAAGCTACAAGCGGCAGCAATGCCATCCTAGAATTTGCAGGGACGACTTTCTTGGAAGCAGAGTATGATCCTGAGAAAACCGAGCAAGTCATGAGAAACTTATTTGACAACATCCCATGCGATGTGGGATCAGTCAGCTACAACGCCACGCCAAAAACATATGCTGCCCTTGACCACAACACAGAGACATTCCTGGCCCCAGACGGGGTAACATTGCAGCATTTGCAAAGATCGCCAATGAAAGCAGACGAGTATCCTGCATTGATTGCCAATGTAGACAGGTTTATGAAAGACGTGTTGCTGCCAAGGAAATATCCGACATTGTTCGAAGAGAAGGAAGTCGCCAAAGACAAGCTCAAGATAGTACTTGATGAGACAGCAGGACGCCTCACAGGGCACTTTGCCCAGATTCAAAAGAAGCTTTACGAGGAGTATGGTTTCTTCCCATATCCGACAAGCGGGCTCCCGCGCTTTTGCACGCCAATCGATGTCATTTTTGACCGTCTGCGCGGCTTTGTAGGGACACTGGCAGACCTTAGAAGGCGCCCTGAAGAGATCCATGCAGCGCTTGACGCTATATATGCGCTTCGTGGCTCAGACTATAAGCAAACAGAGGAAAAAGAACGCTTTGCATCATACATGTCCCATATCCCATGCTACTTGAACCCGAAACAGTATGATGAGTTTTTCTGGCCGTACTTCAAAGAACAGGTCACAGACCTTGGCAACACAGGCAACAAGCTGTATATCTTCATCGAAGGAAAATGGCTGCCATTCATAGAGAGCTTTTTGGATTTGCCGAAGGATTCCCTCTACAACCTGACTGACGACGACGAGATCCTAGAGCTTAACAAAATAGTCGGGCATCATCACTCATTCATCGGCGGGGTAAAAATGCAGAACATCAAACTCCAGCCGCTCCAGAAAAACCTCGACTATGCGAAAAGAGTCATCGACGAATGCGCGCCGGGTGGAGGATTTGTATTCGGGTGCAACAAAGCTTGGGTGTGCAAAGGCGACATTAACCAGAACTTGGTTGACGTGTATAACTTTGCGAACGAGTACGGCAGGAAATAAGGAGGCATAGAAAATGGAATTCACAATCGACGAAGTCATTGCCGAACTGCAAGAAGACAAAGATTGGGGCTTGGCTGATCCGCTTAGGTCTACTTTGTTGAAAGATTTTGCATGGACGCTTTTCGGGCTTTAGAAGAATAAGAATTGGTTATGCGCCCAGCAACTAATGGCTGGTTTAGCTGCCATTAGTTGCTGGATTTTCGCATAAAACTTTAAAAGCGCACTTTATTTGGGCGCTGGCAAAGGCTATGAACGTCACAAAACGAGAATGATTGAAGAAACAAGGAGAACAATAGTTAATGGCAGACAAACAGGCTTTACAGAAAGAAAACTTTTTTAAGGCTATCAACCACATCGAGCCAGATTGGATTCCAAAAGTTTCCCATGGCAACAACGCCATATTAGACTGGGCAGGGACTACGTTCTATGAAGTTGAAGGCAATCGTGAAAAGACAGAGGCAGTTTTAAGGCATTATTTGGACTCGATCCCAGTGGATGTCGGATCAGCTGGCTTCAACGCCTCGCCGAAGACATATGCTGCCCTGGACAACATGACAGAAACGTTCCTCGGTCCAGACGGGATCACACTGCAGCATTTGCAGAGGCCGACAATGAAACCGGACGAATATCCGTTGTTGATCGAAGATATCCATGGATTTGTGAAAGAGACATTGCTTCCGAGAAAGTTCCCGACTTTCTTTGCTGACAAAGAAGGCGCAAAAGAGAAAGTCAAGACCATTCTCGACGAGAGCGCTAGCAGGATTCTAGGCTTCTACAATGAACTGCAGCAGAGTTTGTATGTAGAGTATGGCGTATATCCATACCCGACAGGGAAACTGCCACGCTTCCTCATCCCGATCGATTATGTGTTTGACCGCCTCCGCGGCTTCCAGGGGACACTTGCCGACTTGAGGAGGCGCCCGGCAGAAGTGCACGCAGCTCTCGATGTTATCTACAGGGAAAGGGCGACCACGTTCAAAGACACGAAAGAAAAAGACCTCTTCGCCTCATACATGGCACATATCCCATGCTACCTCAACCCCAAACAGTACGACGAGTTCTTCTGGCCGCACTTCAAGGAAATGGTTACAAACCTTGGAGACACTGGAAACAAGCTTTATATCTTCCTCGAAGGCAAATGGCTGCCATTCTGTGAGGGTTTCTTGGATCTGCCAAAAGACTCGCTTTACGGCTTGGTTGACGACGATGAAATATTGGACCTCAACAAAGTATTCGGCCATCACCATACGTTGGTTGGCGGGGTAAAGATGCAGAATATCAAGTTCTTGTCCGCCGAGAAGAACATCGACTATGCCAAACGGGTAATCGATGAAGTTGGACCTGGCGGAGGATACATATTTGGATGCAACAAGAGCTGGCTATGCAAAGGCGACATGAACCAAACCTTGGTCGATGTGTATAACTTTGCGAACGAGTACGGCAGGAAATAAGGAGGCAGAGAAAATGGAATTCACAATTGACGAAGTCATTGAAGAACTGAAAATTGACAAAGACTGGGACTTGGCCGATCCGCTAAGAGAAAACCTGTTGAAAGATTTTGCTTGGACGCTTTTCGGGCTTTAAATTGAGAACAGCCTGGATTATATAGGCGATGTGGCAACCGTGATGCTAATGTATCACGGTTGCTTCTTTTTTTTGTTCCCGTTTATTCCAAGTCTGTAGGGAAATAAGTTTGGCCACATTGCCAATTGTTTCACTCTTGTTGACAAATGCTGCCGAAATGTGAATTATATTCATATTATTAAAACCAAATTTAGTAATTATATTCTATATTGACATGATTACAATATTAGTCTATTCTCTAAGTATATTAAATTCCATTTCCATTACTGTTTTAGTTGCATATTTGACAAATTATCAAATTTTTACTTCTACATAATGGGAATCCACATCGCCTAAACGGCTAGCCACCAGGTTTTGTGTAAAGTAATTTACTATATCCAATGCACAGGCAGCTTCATGAACGGATCGATGGCTGCTTTGATAAGCAGCTTCATTTAATTCCGGGCAAATTGTTGATCTTTAGCATTGCCAATTATTTCAATTCAGTGAAGGTAGCAAATGAGTTTACAACAAGAAAGAAATCAACTCTACTGGGATCTTTGGGCTGGTAAAATTCCTGCCCGTGCGCCAATTGAATTTGGCGCAGGACATGACTATGCCCTTGACTATTTCGACTATGATCCAAGATATGACAGATACAACCCAGATTTGACATGGGAACTCGCTGACAAAGTCAATGAAATGTACAAAGGGAGCGACACGCTTCCAATGGCCCCAACATCGCCATCCGCCGCTTACAGGTACATCAAGCAAGCATTTATGGTGCCTCAAAGCAACGGTTTCTTCCAACATCCAAACATCGTGGCTGTCGAGCTTGATGAGCTTCCAGAATTCTCAAAGGATATTTTCAAATACTATGTTGATGTAATCCAGCCTAGGGTTTATGGAATACTTCAAGACGATCCTGTATACGGCCAACTAAAGATCCAGATCGCAAGGCAAGTAATCAACCAAGAATTCGCAGGCAAACCAAACCTCACGGACAAATACGAGTGCGCAAACGTCAACGAGGGAAGGCTCACAATGTGGGCGCCGTTCGACTTTGTTGCTGACTATATCAGGAGCTTCTCCACAATCCTGGTTGACTTGAGAAGGAAGCCCCAATACATCATCGACGCTTGCGAAGCGTCCAGCGAGTTCATGATCGAGCAGGCAAGGATGCAGCCGGCTCCGAATCCAAACAGAATTTCCCAGATGTCCATGCCTCTCCATATGGCGCCATACATGAAGCCCAGCGATGCAGAAAAGTTCTATTTCCCGACATACTACAAGACCATCAAAGGATTCCAGGATCTTGGCTTCTATGTGTCTACACACGCAGAGCAAGACTTCACGCCACATATCGAGTCAATGAATGAAGTCCCTGGCAAGTGCCGCATCAAATTCGAGCACGCTGACCCCAAGAAAGTCGTCGCTGGAATGACCGGCCCGCACATCATCGAAAAAATGTACCATTTCGCCGTTCTTCGCACTGGCACAGTGCAAGATTGCATCGACCAGGCTAAAGAGCTGCTTGATATCGTGATGCCGACAGGCAAATACATCTTCAGCCCATCCAAAAGCCCGCTTCGAAAGAACGACACAAAAGTCGAGAATGCCCAAGCCCTTATCCAGTACTTGATTGAGAATGCGAAATATGAAAGAGCAGGGGAGTCCTATGAGTGAAAACAATTTCAAACCTGTACTTACTAGAGAAGAATTAGCTGAGCGCTACGATCTCGATTTGGAAAAAGATGTTTACCTGCTAAACACTTTTGAGAAAATTGAAAAAGCGGTATATATTTTCTTGACATACCATCTCTAAAGAACGATAAATCCAATGCAATAACCATGCCACAAGCAGCAAAGCTTGTGGCTTTTTTTTTCTTTTTTTACTGTGTAATTGCCAAGCTAACAATAAAATTAGCTTGGCAAGGCTGAGTAGTCGATACGAATTAGTTAAATTTACTGGATTTTTGATATTAATTTCCACTTCAAGCCATTGAAGGCCAAATCGAATTGTGTAGAATACAACTAAAATCGAAAAAAGGGGAAAAATGAAAACTAAGAAATTAGCAATAGCGCTTATCACAGCAGCATTGCTCGCCAGCCTTTCTGCATGCTCACAAAACAAGACTATACCCAATCCAGGCGGGACAAATGAAACAGCAGTCAGTTCGTTAATAGACTGGATCATTAATCGCCAGTTCAGTTATGATTTTGAAATGCGTTCTGTGTTCGAAGACCAGGAAATTGTCGGAGCGGGATCCATGGCCATGGATGGAGAAAACTTCGCCATCACAATGGAAACTGAGATCGATGGCCAGTCATTGAAAGCCAGGATCGTTTCTGTAGACGGCCAAGCCTTTATAATTGAAGATGTCAACAGGATTCTTATCAAATTGGGCAGCATCCCAGCTGAAATGACAAATGGCATCGTCATAGAAGTCGGCGAAATCCAGAAAATAGGTGAGGGCACAAGCGAGATCGAAGGCTACAATGATTTTGTTGGCAAAGAATTTGAATACGAGGATTATCAGACAGAGGACGGTGTAGTCATGCGCTTTTTTCTAGAGGATGGGCAAGTTGTCGCTATTGCGAGCGAAAACGAGGGTTTCAAGGTAACAATGTCGATTTCAAACACATCAGATACGGCGCCTGATGGAATCTTCGACTTGCCTGAAGGCTACACTGAGATGACGATGGGCGAGTAGCAGGAAGGCTACAAGAACCTGGCGCAACCAGCTTAGCACTTTTGAAAAGATCAAAAGTGCGGTATATGTTTCTAAACGTAACATTCCTAATAACTATACATCCAATGCAACGCCACGCCACCAGCAAACGTCGCTTGTGGCATTTTTCTATTTTTGAATTATTCTGGTAATGGCTTAAATGTTCACAACGCTTTTGGGCTACAATTTCCAACATTAAAATCAGTATACGATTGCATTCCATGCTGGAAGCTAATGAAGGTTCTGTGGTACTCTGCTGTGTTATAATCACGTTATTCGACTTATTCTTTTTATCGAGGTTTTTTATGTATTATCAAGAATATTTGACTAGAGTACAAGAACGCTACTCAAAAGTGGATAGAGCACTGATCGGAGGTTTTGACACACAGTTGTTTTATGACGAAAAATTTGAAGTCAAATGGCCGCGACTAAGCTTAAAATTTTTTCTTTTGTCGCATATACACCACATTGCACTATTACTGATATTTCAGCTTACACAGACGCAAGCATGGATTATGCGCTTGACAACTATAAAGGATTGCCGCGAGGGCTGCAAAACGGTGTTGTAAGCTTCAACGTGCTGGCTTCTGACAATGTCGACATCGATGCAATCAACTATGCGGTTTCAAGGCCAAAGAAACACTTTGCAGCCATGCGCATGCCTGTTATTTTCGACCTAGGGACAGGCAAACTCGCTTACTATGAAAAAACCCCTATGTGGGGCGGAATATACTACAAGTATTTTCGTGAATACATAAAGACCCATTTTACAACTTTTGATGTTATGTAATTGAATAGCTGTATTCGAAATCAAGGCTGTAATTCAGCCTTTTTTTATTGCTGTACCACGTACGACATCGACAAGCCTTCGCCGGTCCTTTGCGCAATGGAGCGGATGCTGGTCCCGATTGCAGATCGTGTGGTTAGAAAACTTTACAAAAAAACGTAACAGGATGTTCATACACAAGCATTACAACGAGTTTTTCCCTTTAGTGTCATTGTTTGAGGATTCGTGACAATGTCCAACTAGTCTCTTGCAAGCCCTCTTGTCCGCTGTGGGCAGAGGCTTCTCGGCAATTCTTGCTAAAAAAAGGATGTTTGAAATGGAACTATCTCCTGTAAAAAAATACACTGCCCGCTATCCTGACAAACAACAAGCTGGATTGGATCAATTATTGGATAGACACAAGCCAGACTGTTGGAAAAAATCAGGCGCTGCGCTGCTTTTGCGTAGCGCTTTGGCAGCATCACAATTAGCCTGGCACTCTGGGAAATCCCTGCCAGATCCACAACAGGGATCAACCTGAAAAATGAATCTGGCACCTGTTTTTGAAAGTTTTCGAGATAACAGGATAAAAGGCACATTGGAAGAGCACGGGTTTAACAGCACAATGGCAAACAAAACAGTCGACATGCCACTTGAGAGGGGCACAAATCTAAAATGGTCGTTTGATTTTAGAAGTAAGCGGGGGAAGAGAACCTATTTATGTTGAGTTTCTTCCTTTCATCCTAAACTCTCGCCATTTTTATAATATACAAACACTAGCCCCCCACATCCATCTTTTCTACTGGGACATCCAATGCCGCCAAGATTGTCTTTTGCGTCTTGGTCAAAGGAATTAGTATTTTGCCTACCCCTCCATTTGCACAACCTTGATTTTCTTGAGCTCCAACAGCGCTTTCTCAATAGTCATGTTTTTCGTCTTGTGGTTGCCTTTGATTTTCTGGAGGAGATAGGTTCTGAGCATCAGCACAATAAAGCCGGCAAATATCTTCCCATCCATGTGAGCGGCAACAAGCAGCAAAACCGCCTGGCACCTATTTTTTAGCAGAATTTCCACCTTCGCACAGATGCCAAAATATCGCCAAGCGCGTACCATATCCGCAGTGACATCCATGTCTTCGCAACTTTGCCCCTAAATGATATCCGGCTCCAATAATACAGCAAAATGCGGAGATGAATCGTCTAAATTGGATCAGAGCCTTCTACCATGTATTAATCTTGGTCCTGTGCGCAATCAAAAGCATCGCCTATCAGGATATCGATGCCGTGGCCGATATGGGGCAAAATGCATTCCAAACTCTCCTTAGCCGCCTTAGGGCTGCCGGGAAGGTTTACAATTAGCGTGTTCCCCCTGATAACTGACACTGCGCGGCTAAGCATAGCCCTTCCTGTAATATTCATCGAGTATGCCCTAATCGCCTCGGCAATCCCTGGGGCGTTTCGCGTTGCAACAGCCATAGTCGCTTCCGGTGTGGTATCCCTGGAGGAAAAGCCTGTGCCGCCTGTTGTAAGCACCAGGTGGGTTTGGCGCCTGTCGGCAAAGTCGATTAGCGCGTCCTCCAACATTTTTCTGTCGTCAGGAAGCAAGATGGCATCATCGATTGTGTATCCTTGCTCCTTTAGCATCCCGGTGATGACGGGACCGCTTTCATCCACCCTCTCTCCTTTTGACCCAGAGTCGCTCAAGGTGATAATAGCCGCCCTGTATACTGTTGGAATCCCTTCTAAAACGATAGCGCTGTCCCCTGTGGATATGGTCCCCTCCTCCAAGACCTTTGCGAAAATGCCTTCCCTGGGCATAATGCAATCCCCCATTTTCTCAAAGATCTGGCAATGTGTATGGCATTCTTTGCCTATCTGGGTCACTTCCAAGACAGCCTGCCCGCATTTTATGCGTGTGCCTACAGGAAGCTTGGCAAGGTCCAGGCCATCTACTACCAAGTTCTCGCCAAAATCCCCATGGCCCACACCAGCGCCTGCGTCGTTGAACTCTTGGATTTTCCCATAGGACAGCAAGCTCACTTGCCTATGCCAATCGCCTGCGTGGGCATCGCCTGCCGCCCCCCAATTGGCCTTGAACAGGACTGAGCTCGCGTCTTTTTTTTGCACACCCCTGATATCGCTGACACAAACCGCTTTTATTATTCCTTGCATGTTTTCTAACCTCCAATCCTTGACATCATTCCTACCTCTCCCCCTGGCGCAATGCCTCGGGGCTTTGAGAAGATGGCCTGCGCGATTGCTTCGGATATTTCTTCATCACTGGTGCCTTTCCTGACAAGCTTGCGCAAATCAATGCCTACAGTTTGAAACAGGCATAGTTGCATAAACCCCTCGCTTGTCAGGCGGACCCGGTTGCATGTTTGGCATGAATGGCTCCATTTTGCGCTAATTATGCCTAAGCTGCCTTTCATCCCCGGGCTTTTGTAGTATTCGGCTGGGCCTGAGCCCCGCGTTTCGCTGTCAGGGGCCAGACCAGGGAAGGCGCCTTCCAATTGTTTTAGTATTTCACTTGCGCAAACCCCCTCAAAGCCCCCTGCCCCTTCTGCCGGCATCAGCTCGATAAAACGCACATCAACCGTGTAATTTATAGCAAGTTGGGACATGGGCAACAACTGCGCCTCATTGAGACCTTTGATTAAGACACAGTTGGCTTTAGTCCTAAGGCCTGATTCAACTGCCCATATCAAAGCCCTATACGAGCCGCCAAACGAATCAGAACCCGTAATTCGGCTATTGATTTGCGCATCAAGCGAGTCGATGCTGATATTGATGGAATAAAGGCCAATATCCGCTAAATGCTTGATCTGCGCCTCATCCAAAAGTGTGCCGTTAGTGGTCAGAGACACTTTTTTTATTCCCGGGATTTTTACAAGTTTTTCAATGAAGCCCATTGCCCCCCTCCTTGCCATGGGCTCGCCCCCAGTCACCCTAATAGTGTCTATGCCCAACCCGGATGTGATGGCAACGATCCTTTCAATCTCCTCATAGCGCATTATCTCATCATGGCCAAGCATGGAAAATTTTCCAGAAGCGCAATACAAACATCGCAAATTGCAACGGTCTGTGATGGAAACACGCATATAATTTATATTGCGGCCAAGAGAATCTATCATAAATTTTCCCCAGTGTTTTTGTAATCCCCGCTTTTGCCGCCGGTCTTTTCAAGCAAACCGACTTTATTTATGGACATTCCCTTGTCAATGGACTTGAGCATGTCATAAACAGTGAGCAGGCAGACACTCACACCTGTAAGCGCTTCCATTTCCACGCCTGTCTTAGCCGTTGTCGCCACAACACAAGTGGCTATCACCATATTTTTGCTATCCTCGAACTCAAAATCGATATATATGTGCTCAATAGGGACAATATGGCAAAGGGGGATTAGCTCGCTGGTTTTCTTTGCAGCCATAATCCCTGCAATCCTTGCTACCCCGAGAACATCGCCTTTCTTGGATGACCCAGTTTTTGCTGCGTTGTAAGCCTCTTCGCCCATTTGGATTTGCCCGTTGGCAACTGCCCTGCGCCGGGTTGCGCCTTTGGTCCCCACATCAACCATGGCTGCGTTTCCAGCCTCGTCAAAATGGGAAAGGGAATAATTGTTATTGTTATCCAATGATTTCCACCTCTCCGCACCTGCCAGCGCTATAGCCTCCAAGCGCCTCTAGCTGCATATGGAACTGAGGATGTTTTAAAACCTCAATAAAACAGCGCACATGCTCCTTTTCTAAATCGCTGGCATGGATGGCAAAGTCGTATTCCTCGACTCCAACTGGGATAAAATCCAGCCCCATTGCATTTGCCGCAGAAAGCACCCCAATGCCTGCATCCGCCCCTGGACCCTTTACAGCTGCGGCGAGAGCCATATGGGTTGCCGCCTCCCTGCCATACCCGTTGATTGTGGTTGTTGGGATTCCCGCGTTTTTTAGCAGAAAATCAAAGAGCAACCTAGTGCCAGCCCCCCGTTGCCGGTTGACGAAACGGACATCTGGAAGGGATTCGATTCCGGTAATTCCCAAAGGGTTGCCGGCCTTGGCCATGATGCCTTGGACCCTCCCTACGCCTTTGATCAGGGCCATAGGCACACCTGCAAACATTGTTTTGATAGCCGGGACGTTGTAGGCGCCCGTAGCCTCGTCCAGCAAGTGGGTCGGGGCGATATGCGCCTCATTGTTCCTAAGGGCAAGCAGCCCTCCCATGCTGCCCACATGGACGCTTGACAAATGGTTGCCAGGGTACAGGTTGGGCAGCAGATCCGCTATTACATCCAATATCAAATCGTGGCTGCCTATGGACACAACAGTGCTCCCCAGCTCCTCCAATGAACGGCAAAGGAGGACATCAACTTCCGAGCCAGCTTCAAGGCCTTCAGACTCTTGGCCTATGATACAAAAGCCGTCGGCCCGCACAAGAGACATGGCAGCCCCTGCGCCCCTCTCAAGGGGGGAGGCGACAAGCCTTCCGTTCACATCCCCGACTTTGACCCTGACATACTCCCTATATTTCAATGATGAAACCATCTTGCGGGAAAGGGTGGCTTTCACGGTTTGCGCGCTAGCTTGGGTTGTATTCGCCATTGCGCCGAGGACAGGGGCGACAAATGTGTCATATGCCAAGTACGCCGAAACAGGGTATCCAGGGATGCCTATGACAGGTTTGCCCTCTACAATAGCCAGGATAACCGGTTTTCCTGGCTTCATGGCAACCCCGTGTACGGCAACTTGCCCAATTTCGCTGATTGCGCGCACTGTATAGTCTTCCCTGCCGGCGCTTGTGCCTGCGCTGACCAAAACTATGTCGTGGCTTCCAGCCGCATCAAGCAAGGTTTTTTTTATCGATTCCAAATCGTCGGCTACGATGGGCAGCCGGGTGGCTGCCCCGCCTGCCTCTTCCACCAAAGCGGCCAACATCCAAGAGTTGGAGTCGATAATGCTGTCTTCCTCGATTTTCCCGCCAATCTCCACCAGCTCTGTGCCTGTCGGGATAATTGCGGCTGTTGGCTTCGGATAGACCAAAACCTCGCTGATGCCTCCAGACAATAATGCGCCAATGTCAAATGGGCGTATCGCATGCCCTCTAGGCAAGATCATTTCACCTTGGACAATGTCCTCCCCCACAGGGCGCACATGTTGCCAAGGAGCTGCAGCCGCCCGGATTATCACACGGCCGCCATTGCCCTCTACAATATCCTCAGCCATAATGACAGCGTCAAACGGCGTATAAATTGGGTCGCCTGTGTCGATATGCTCAAATTCCCCTTTAGCAAGCTCCAAGGGCCGGCTTTCGCCTGCCCCTTGGGTTTTGGCGCTTATGACTGCTATCCCGTCCATCGCTGCGCAGTCCCGCAGCGGGGAATTGGCAAGGGCAAACACGGGCTGAGCTGTCCTTAGGCCCAATGAGTTTTTGACATCAACCAGAACAGGCTCTCTAACTAGCTGCTGTTTTCCAAGCAAGCTGGCAAATAAATCAAGCGACTCTTCGATCGTCCCATTGTTTAAATACAGGTTTCTATCTGCCACGAGTCTTTTATTCCTCAATTCTTTACAAAACTATCAAATTATTTTGGTGGACAACACTTCGCTTGGAAGCGGGAGGTTTCTAGGAGAAGCTGCTTTTATTGCTTCCAAGCCAATGAAAAATGTTTGCCGGCGTTTTTTTGGAAAATGGCAAAACCATCATTAATTAGAACAAGTGGACAAGGACTTGGCTGCCTTTAGCCAGCCCTTCTTTTCCCCTGTCGATAGCAAAATAACCGTCAGCTTGGGACAAAACGCTGACCAGCCCTGATTTGCCAAACACAGGCTGGGCAATGTAGCAGCCATTCTCCCATGCCAGCCTCACAGGGACGCATGTGAGCATGCCCGGAGACGCTGCGACATTCACATCCAAAATGGCAGGGATCGGATGGCTTGCTGCTAAGCCTGCAAGCTCCCGGGCCAGCCACAAAACAACCAGCTCAAAAACCATCAAGGCTGACACCGGGTGGCCGGGAAGGCCTGCTATGACTGTTGAAGAAACCTCGTCAAATGCCAAGAGAGCTGGTTTCCCAGGCTTGATGGCTATGCCGTGGGTTAAAATCCCCCCAGAGCATGCGGCTTGTGCCACATCGGCTACAATGTCCCTTGGTCCTTTGGAGCTGCCGCCTGAGATTGCAATGATATCGCAAGTCTCCTTGAAACGCTCGATAGCGTTTATAAGGTCAGTTTCATTGTCGGAGACAACCTCGGCGCCAGAAACGTACAACCCGCCCTTTTGGGCAAGGGCAGAGAGGGCCGGGGTGTTAATGTCCCTTATCTGGCCAAGTTTGGGCTCATCCCCAGGAGCCACAAGCTCATCCCCTGTGGATAAGATGCCTATATACAGCTTGGAAGCCACTTGGACTTTTGTTATCCCCACAGAAGCCAGGGCTCCGATGTCTTGGGGGCGCAAAATTTTGCCTTTGGGGGCCACAAGCTCTCCGGCTTTGGCATCCTCCCCGGCATAAACCACATTCTCGCCCCAAGCAACACCAGCGCCCACCATCACGCCTATTCTTTCAATGAATTCAGTGTCCTCTACCATCACAACCCCGTCAGCCCCCTCAGGCAGCATCCCCCCAGTGGGCACCTCGGCGCACTGGCCATCTTGCATATGGATTCCCGCTGGCTTTCCAATCTCAACTTTCCCGGCTAATTCCAGAATGACTGGAACCGACTCTGAGGCTGCTTGGGTGTTTTGGGATAATACAGCATACCCGTCAACCGTAGAACGGGCAAATGCAGGCACATCACAACCCGCATAGACATCGCTAGCCAGGATCCGGCCTTGGGCTTCGCCCAAATTGACAGTCTCCGTTCCTGAAAGGGCTCTGGAGGCTGCGAGTAGTTTGCTGCGGGCAGACTCCAGGGTTTCTACTTCAAGGAATTCCATTTTTTACTCTCCATTACAGCGAAAGATGCTGCAAGTATCTTTTTAGCTTTGGGGTCTTCGGGTCGAAGAGGATTTGGCCAGCCTCGCCAAACTCCACCAAATTTCCTTCATCCATAAAAAAGACATGGCTGCACAGGCGGTGGATATTGGCAAGCTGGTGGCTTATCACAATCCAAGTGGCAGGGTTTTTTTTCTGGCTGACCTTGATCGCCTCCTCAAAGGCCAGCGAGCTTTCCATATCCAAGTTCGAGAATGCCTCGTCTACCAATACCAGCTTGGGCCCAAAAATCATTGCCCTGGCTATACTGAGTTTCTGTTGCTCCCCTGCCGACAGGCTGGGCGCATATTGACCTTCACGCCCTGACAGTCCTGCCAGTGACAGAAAGGACTCGACCAAGCCGTCACCAGGGGGTATTTTGCGCAAAGCCAAGGGGTATGTCAGGTTTTTGTAGACTGAGTCGTGGATAAAATATGGTTTTCGCGGAGCCATGGTGATGTCTTGTTTGACAAGGCCCTCATAGTCGATTTTTCCCCTGTCTGCTTTAATCAATCCCGCAATGACTTTTAGCGCGGTTGTCTTTCCAGACCCGTTAGGCCCGATCAAGCCATAGATTGTCCCTGGCTTTGTTACCATTCTATCGATTAATAACCGGAATTGGCTGAAATTTTTCTCTAAATCAGTAATTATCATCACCAACCGCCTCTTTGCCTTTCAAGTTGTCTGCCACAAGCTGCACGCAAAGGGCGATGGCCATGAGCACGCATCCGAGGTAGATTGCCTCTGAATAATTCCCTTGGTTGCGCAGCAGGGTGATGGCGGTGGTCATTGTGCGGGTTTTGCCCCTGATATTGCCGCCAACTATCATGACTGCCCCCACCTCGCTGATTGCGCGGCCAAAGCCTGAAATAGCCGCAAAGTAGACCTCGTTTTTCAGCTCTTTGATTAGTAGCAGCCTGGTTTGCCCCGCGCTTGCGCCCATTGTATGGGCGAAGCTGCGGATATTTGGCGCGTTTCGCTCTGCTGATGAGTAGACCATCCCTGATATTATCGGTGTGATTATCATCACTTGGGCGACAACCATAGCCTTCACACTGAATAAAATGTCCATAAACCCAAATACCCCCTTGCGCATAAACAAGAGGTAGCATACAAGGCCGACCACAACAGGCGGCGAGCCCATCAGCGTGCGGTTTATCCGCACAATAATTCTCTTTCCATAAAACTGGGACCCTTCAAGCAAGAGTCCCAGCGCCGTCCCCAAGACGGCAGAGATGGCACTGGATGGCAGCGTTACTTTCATGGTTGTAATGATGATATTCAACAGCCCGGCATCCAGCGCATCAAACATTATGAGCCAATCTCCTTTGCGTTTTATTTCGCGTCAGGATAGAACAACGGCTGGCCATACTCCTCGACGCCAAAAGTGGCTATCAGATCTTGGGCTGGCTGGCTAGTGATCCAGTCCGCAAAGGCTTGGCCGCCTTCTGTGTTGATTTGCTCGTCAACTGTCCCCGACACGGGTATAACCCCGTACGGGTTTAGCAACAACTCGCTCTTCTCGCACACTATTTCCAAGTTGCCCTTGTCTGCATAACTCAGCCAAGTCGCGCGGTCAGCCAAGGTATAGGCTTCCATCTCTTTGGCCATGCCCAAGGTTGCCCCCATGCCTTGGCCTGCGCTGGTATATCCAGTGTTTGACTCAGGGGTGATTCCCAAGCTTTTCCATACCGCAAGCTCTTTTTTATGTGTCCCGGAATCATCGCCCCGGGATACGAAAGGCAGCTCTTGGGCGGCTATCGCTGCAAAGGTTTCAGCGACATCTTCGCTGTAGGCGATTTCTCCCCCAGCAGGGCCCACAATCACATAGTCGTTGTACATTACATCATAACGCATCTCAGCGTAGCCGTCAGAGACAAAGGTGTCCTCGTCAGGGCGTGAATGGACCAGCAGCACATCTGCCTGCCCGTCTCTTCCCATCTGCAGCGCAGCGCCCGTGCCTACAGCTATGGTGTCGACTTCCCACCCGGTCTGCTCTGTAAACACCGGCAGGATATAGGCTAGCAAGCCTGAGTCCTCAGTGCTTGTAGTTGTCGAGAGTATAATTGTGCCTTTAGCCTCGGTTCCGCCTCCGCCGACGTTCCCTCCACTGTTTGATTTGCAGCCTGCCAAAAGGACTATTGCGAAAAAACTTGCCAAGGCAAGCGCAAACAGCCTCTTCTTTACTTTAGTATTTCCCATCTTTTTTTCACGCTTTCCATTTTTTTTTGCCTCTGCAAAAGCCTTTATGTTTCAAACACGCGGTTATACTTTTCCAGGGACGCAAAGGAAAGGCGCTTTTTAATGGGCAAACACCTTGGCATGCGAATGCAATTCCTTTTCACACTGGAAGGCCTGGGCGTTTCCACCCAAACCCTTGACGCCCTATGCGCCATTGCCTAAGCTTTAGGTCCATAGGGTCGGAAATGCGTATTGATTTGGCTATTGCCAGTTGCCAACATTACTGGCGAAGCATGTAATAATAATACAAAATTAAGGGAACAGTGTCAATAATTAGCCATCTCTCAAACCAATCGCTTAGGGGCTTAGGGTTTGAATTGCAAACTACAAATAATTATTCAAAAGAATGATGTTTTGCATCATATATTTCGACGATTTAGTTGTTGATATTTTTCCGGGACTGTAAATTTCATAGCAGTACATTTGATTTGACTGAATATTTGTATGAATGCCTCGCCAAGCGAATTGCTTTCATTGTTGTAGTATTGCCAGTTGCCAACATTTCTTGTGAAAATCGCTAATAATCGGCCATATCCTTGTACAATCTCCAGGGCTGATTTGCAAACTACAACTCCAGTAGCTTTATAAGGGCGTTCACATAAACCTCTGTAGCAGTCTCCATCACATCGATGGGCAAGTACTCGTTTGCCATATGGATATTGTGGCCGTCTTCGCACCCTGGCATTTCAGGCCCATACGCCACACAGTTCTTGAATGCCCTGGCATAAGTTCCGCCGCCTGTGGTTTTAATCTTGGTTTCGCTGTCCCCAGTCACTTCTGCATAGGCTGCCTTGAGGGCTGCGATAAACTCTGAGTCCGGATCTACGAATAGAGATTCCCTGAAATACGCGTCTGTATTGACAGCCATGTCAACATCAAGGGCAGCGCATTTATCCATAATCTTTTCCAATAGAGGGTTAAAGGGGATAGTGATGGGGCTTCTTATATCGTATGTGAAACGGGCTTTGCCGTCATCCCCTGTGTATATTAGCCCGTTTGACAGGGTCAGATCCCCATACTCGTCGCCGCAAGCGATCCCAAACCCTCCGCCTGTGTAATCAAACCCCATAAGCTCGTTGTAGGTTTCGAGGAAATGGCACCCGTTTATCTGGGTTGCCAGGAAGTCGCAAATCCATGCAATGGCACTAAGGCCTTCTTGCGGCCGGCTCCCGTGGGCAGGAAGGCCTTGGGATGTCAATTCGAGCGCTCCATCGTTTAGAAACTGCGAAGCGCAGCCATATCCATGGGAAGCGGCATACTGCCCGAAAGCCTCATTAATGTGCCTAAGCGCCCCATCGCTGCCTTCCAGGACAGCCACGCACTGGGAAGCGACAACATTGATTGCGCTTCCTCCTTCGATTGAGCGAAGCTGCACCGGGCCTTCGCTAGACAGCCTGGCTGCCAATGTTCCCCTATGGGCGCCTTTTTCCCCATAAATCAGCGGGAAATCGGAGTCAGGGGAAAAGCCGTAGTCAAAAATCTCCTCAACCTCCTGGTAGTGGGCCATGCATTTAAAACCGGTCTCCTCGTTGGCCCCAATGATTACCCGGATGCGCTTTTGCGGCTCCACACCCAAATCCAGGAGGGCTTTCATCGCATACAGCCCCATTATCACAGGTCCTTTATTGTCTGTAGCCCCCCGGCCGTACATCCTGCCGTCTTTCACTACAAGCTCAAAAGGGGCCGTGTCCCAACCGTCGCCTGCAGGAACCACGTCCACATGGGCAAGCACCCCAAGCAAACCTTCGCCTTTGCCTATTTCTGCATAACCACAGTAATTGTCCAAGTTCTTAGTTCTAAAGCCCATTTCAGAGGCTATTGCCAGCGCCTCTTGGAGGGCTGCTGTAGGACCTTCCCCGTAAGGCATCCCAGGCTGGGCGGGTCCGCCTGCGCTTGGTATTGCCACAAGCCTTGCTATTTGGCGCACCATTTCACCAGAATGGCTTTTTACAAATCCTTTTATATCCATTATTTATTACGCCTTTCAATTATTGCTTTTTTCTAATCCTATCAGATCACGGGCAAAAGACCAAAACATTAGGCGAAAGCCGGATTGAAACAAGCCCACAAAAATATAGCATATATTGGAGATGCACAACACTGGTGTAAATATTGTTCTACAATCTCTGGATATTCCTATTTTGATACTCTATGAGCGCTATAAAAGCCACAGCGCAAAAGATCATAACCAAAGTAGCCACAATGCAATTTCGCATTGAGCCAAAATCAGCGACTAGCATTCCCATAACGGAGACTGGCATGCTCAAAGCAAAAAACTTGAAATTTTCGAAACCCAAGATGGCATACATCACAGATGGGACAACAAATACTGCTATAGAAATTAGTGTGGCCTGCGCAACACGGTTGCACCATTTTGATACCAGCATGATAAAACAAGCTACAGACCAAAGATTGAGCAGTCGTATCAAATTGACCAGCGCTAGAAATCCGCTAATTGACAAGGGCAATGGAAAAGCGGCGAACATGGGCAGGCTCTGCACTGGCGCCTGCAGATAGCGTAGCGGGATTTCTTGGCACAAGCTGTAAACCTCAAACCCATTAATAATTAGCCACACCATGAATGTTGATAAAAAGCTGGCTGCCAGTTTTATAAGGCGCAATTGGACATCCCCTCTCGGTGTTGTGCCAAGCAGCATGTTGATCCCAGACTGGTTTTCGTACGAGTAGCTTGCTGCGACCAAGAGGCATACCGACATTATAGACAATATGCCTAGGCGGTGTTGTTTTGTGAAGGACGCCTTGTTTTGCTTTAAGCGTTCCTGGTCTATGAACCCAAAGCAACTTTTAAAATGGCGTTCTGGCAAGAACCAAGGTTTTTGGGTCAATATTTGGCTGGTCCTTTGGAGGTATAACGCCCTAGCTTGCACTTCATCCAGCGCTGAATTACGGATTATGGCAAGAAACTCTCCTCTAGTTTGGCTTTGATACTCTGCGTAAGTGATTTCCCCATCCTTATATTCCTGCTCCGCCTGCTCAAAAGACGCAATTTTCAATTTGGACTTTTCTACCATATGCGCTATCTCTACTATTTTATCTTGGCTAATCTCGCCTTCCAGCTGCAAGAGCAGAGCCTCTGTTTGGCGGTCCACCTCCGTCAGCTGGGTATAGGGCATAAACTCAGAATTTTGTGTCGCATAAAGCAATACAACAAACACAAGGAGCCCCTTTTGTATAACCAGGATTTTATAAACCTCAAAGCCAAATAACCTCATTTTTGCTGCCAAGCGTAGCCTTATGTCCGTAAGCCCGGGTAACCGCAGCGTCGCCGTGCTTGTTGTTGGCAAATATCGTGGGCGCAAACAATACTTGATCAAAATAACAATCAATGGCAATAACAGCATAGAAATTACAGGCCTCGAATTTAGCGGACGCGAGAAAATGTTTAAGTTGAAATAGCTTGCGAACAATGGGCTAACATGGATGTAGGAAAACAGGTTGACATATTTGAGGACATTCAAATAGCTTTGCTCAGGGATATACGTATACATAGAGTACTGTGTCGCCAAAACTGCAGCTAGCAGCAATATGTTAGACTTTATTTCGCTAAAGCAGCCTAGCATGCTCCATATGGCGAGCGCGATTAAAAACGTTGCGCAAAACCTGAACATAAAAAAATAAATCAAATAACGTGATATGGAGATCTGCATTGTGCAAGTCTGGAAAGCGGAAATGGACTGGATTGGCCTGCCTAAATCTCCGGAGCCTCCGTATAGCATAAAAAGGCAAGCTATGGAACTCGCGTAAAAAAATACTGTGATGGCAAAGGAGAGGGCAGCCAGAATGAGCGCCTGGTTTGCCAAAAGCCAACGCCGCCCGCGCGGCAGCGAGTGGACTAGTTCATATAGGCCCTTTCGCTCATCTTCGATGAATCTAATACAAAAAAGCATAAGGAAAATGAGGGAGAGATAATCCGTCAGCTTGTGCTCAGTGAACGCAGTGATAGCTTCATTAGACCCGAATTGCACATCCACCTCTAGCAATGGCAAAAAATCCCTGGCTGTCTTCTCGACATTCCTTAATGCGAAGCCGCTTTCAGTTCTCATAAAGCTGAATTTTTCCATCCGCTCTTTTCGCTCCTGAATTAGACACAAGTATTCTGGGTAATTTTTTAAGTATTGGGCTTGCGCCAACAATGATGATGCGGCTTGTTTTTCATTTGATGCCAGCTCATAGTCGGAACTTCCCGGCTGAAAAGCTGGATTAGGATATTCTGGATTGTCATCCATTGCCAAAAAAGCGTCTTCGAAGTCTTGTATTTTTTTTTCTAGAGATTTTTGTATATCATTAAGGCTGCCAGATCCCGCCTCGCTGATTATTTTTTTGTATTGTCGACCAAATGACAATATGTTACTGGTGTAATGTTTGCTAGCCTGCCCCGAATAGAGAACGAATATATTCAATGCTGCCAAAAGGGCGAAAAACAAGGCATATTTGCCGTTTGCTAACACTCTGCGAAATTCTCCCATATAACTCTCACTCATCTCCCGAAAAATATAAGTAGGCGTCTTCCAGTGTAATGTGTCCTTGTGCAGGCTTTCCGCCTTCTGGCAATTTGTCGCCGACGAGCCTTGCTGTCAATATGCCGTTTCCTATAATGATGTTGGAGATTTTATGCTTCTTTGCAATCCCGCTGTATCTGCTTTTATTGTCATCCAGCTCTGTCGCTGGAAACTCGTATTCCTTGACCTTGCTGCGGAGCCTAGCTGCCAGGGAGTCCGGATCCCCCATTTGCGCTATGCGGCCTCTCTTAAGGATGATGACCTGGTTTGCAATGAGCTCGATATCGCTGGCAATATGTGTCGCCAAAAGTATGGTTTTGCCTTTTGAAATAGAAGATATGTAATTGCGTACCCTAATGCGCTCCTTTGGGTCCAACCCTGCTGTCGGCTCATCCAAGTAGAGCAACTGGGGGTTGCCAAGTAGCGCTTGGGCTAGCAATAGCCGCTGCCTCATCCCACCGGAAAACCCGGCTATCTTTTTGCTGGCGACATCCGACAGGTTTGTGGCAACCAGCAGGCTCTCGATTTGGGCTTTGGCATCTTTCTTTTTGAGCTCTTTGAGCTCGGCGATATAGAGCAGGAAAGCTTTTGCGCTCATTTGCTCATACAGCCCTTGCTGCTGGGGCATGTAGCCCACCAGCCTCCTGTAGCGTGCGCCCATTTGGAGGATATCCTCTCCGTCCAAGAGTATCTGACCGCTGCTGCGCTTGGCATTGTCTGTCAGCAGGTTTAGAAGGGTGCTTTTGCCGGCGCCATTTGCGCCTAAGATTCCATAAATACCTTCATCTAGCGTTAGGGACAAATCATCGAGAGCTGTCAAATTGCCATAGTTTTTGCGCAGGTTTATTATTTCAATCCTCATTTTTGCCTCTTGTGTTATATCACTGCTTCTGTAGGAAGTTCGGGAAAAAATTCACAACCGTACAAGCATCGCAACTATTGATCTGGAACAAAAAAACAAGGTTTTCCCGTTTGGGAACCCATCAACAACGGGAATGAGCCGATAACCTGTATCTTTGATGTTTGCAAGCAAGATAATTAAATATCGCTGCCTGCCCGAATCGCTGTGATTTGAGGCATGCAAAGGGCAGGCTCAAAGAAATTTGAAAAGCGCATGATGTAGATGTAAGCCAACAGGCTAAACTGCTGTATGGTGGCATTACAGGTGATAAGCAAGTTTGTGTGTCTGAATCTACTGCTTTTTTTCTTAGCATGATCCTCTCAGGTAGCCTTTCACTCTCACCGAAAATGCAACTTGGTTGTCGCCACCACCATGCAGGCACATACGTTGGTTCCCTATTGATTGATCTACGGTTTAATGTGCATGCAGTACAGTGCCATGCTTCTAGACCACAGACTTGTTACATAACTGGCATCAGCTTCTCTAGCAGTGTGGCGCCAATCCTCCTCTATGCGATAGAATCCAATTTGCTTCATACTCCAAGCTTTATTTCAACCATTCCTTCGCCTTGGTTAGGTATTGGAATATAAAAGATATCCATATCAGTAAAATACATTCCCATATCATCAAAGTTGTATTCAATTGACCTGGAAGTCATGCCAACACCAAATAACTTGTCTGGTGAGCTGGCTACCAACTGAACCACCACCGCCTGGAAGGCGGTGGGTTCAGGTGTTGCGGCTGGAAGCCGCCTAAAGCACCTTAGAGCTCGTCGATGCCGAAATTGTCTTGTTTCA
>WRIE01000029.1 GCA_009782875.1 Eubacteriaceae bacterium
GCTGGCGAACCAGGCAGAGCTGGCCAGGCAAGCAGAGCTAGCCAGGCAAGCAGAGCTGGCGAACCAGGCAGAGCTGGCGAACCAGGCAGAGCTGGCCAGGCAAGCAGAGCTAGCCAGGCAAGCAGAGCTGGCGAACCAGGCAGAGCTGGCGAACCAGGCAGAGCTGGCCAGGCAAGCAGAGCTAGCCAGGCAAGCGGAGCTGGCGAACCAGGCAGAGCTAGCCAGGCTAGCGGAGCTGGCAAAGCAGGCAGAGCTGGCTTGGCAAGCGGAGCTGGCGAACCAGGCAGAGCTAGCCAAGCAGAAAGAAGAGAAAACCACGCAAAAAAACTCATCTGAGAAAAAAGAGCAATCCAAAAAGGAACATACCAATTCTGATCATTCATCAACAAACAAAACGTCTAACTCTTCAGGCACAGGATCAATGAATGATACGCAAAAAAAGCTGTTTGATCTTGTAAACAAAGCCAGACAGGCAGAAGGTGTACATGAATTGGTTTGGAGCAATACATTATGTGCTGCAGCAACAACCCATGCAAGAGAGATGAAAGAGAATTATGACCTAATTATTAACAATCCGAACTCGACTGTAACATATACCTATTATGATCTGGCACAAAACGGGAACACGTTAATCGGACTTGAATCTGTTGAGGAAGTATTTAATTTTTGGATGTCTAGTGAATGGCACCGTAATAATCTCCTAAACAAGAGCCACACAACTATGGGTTCAGCCGTGTTTAGTGATACATACACATTATATTCCTATAATTGGTGTTTATTTTTCGGCAACTAAGCAGAATAATTTTCACAAGATGATTAGAAAGAATTTATATATTCAGAAACAATCTCCCAATATGTTCAATAAACATTGAAGGAGATTTTTTCTTTGGTACTGTAATTGCAAGCCAGCAAAAGAAATCTGCAAAGCATAAATTAGAGGATGTTTAATATCTCCTCAAAAGAACTGAAATGAATGAAATTACAAACATTTGGCAAAATGTGCCCGAGCGCCTTTCGCAAACCTTCCATAGCCTCCGGCAATTGTCAGCCCATCCGAATGATCTTTCAACAATCCATCTTTTGGGAAGCACTATGAACATATGGGCCTCGTTGCGCTTGACAACCTCGACTTTCGCGTCAACCAGCCCTTTTATTGTGTGTGCAAAGCTCTCCCCTGAATAAGCGCTGTCGGCTAAACAATCTCGACGCTTTCGAATTTGCCTGCATTAATCGGGAGGGGGATACAGATGCGGCTTTTGCGCCACGACCCCCAAGTGCTGATGAACTTGGAAAAGGTTTGCAGGCTGATGCGCAAATATGGCTTGAAATGCCCGGTCCGCAAAGCCAACCCGTACAGGCGGATGATGAAGGCGCTAAAGGAAAACAACTACGCGGCAAACATTTTGAACCGGGAGTTCAAGGAGCACGGCGCCAGTTCGGTTTTACTGACAGACATTACATACCTGAAACGGCAAGATGGAAGGTCCAGCTACCTTTCGGCGATTATGGACGCCGGGACAAAAGAGATACTTGCCCACGTTGTCAGCCCATCGCTGGACCTGGACTTTGTTTTGGAGACAGTGGAGATGCTGATGGACAAGCACGGGGCGGAATTGAAAACCGACGCCCTGCTCCATAGCGACCAAGGAAGCCACTACACAAGCCACAAGTTCACCGAATTGCTGGGCAACAACGATTTGCGCCGCTCGATGTCCCGCCGCGCCAATTGCTGGGACAACGCCCCCCAAGTGAGTTTCTTCGGGCACATGAAAGAAGAGATTGACTTGTCGGTTTGCGGAACTAATGAAGAAGTTGCGGCTGCTGTCGTGATTGGATAGATTACTATAATAATGAGCGCTACCAATGGGATTTGGCAAAACTGGCGCCTGCGGAGTACTTCAAATATGTGGCGACAGGCGAATACCCGCTCCCTTTCCCTCCGCCAAAACCTAAAGAGCCTAAAAATGAAGGCGGCATGCAAGCTGGCAGCAATGTGCAGCCTTCCACCCAGAATCAAGGAGCCTAGCCCAAGGAACAGCTTTGCAGCCATGCAGTATGGGCATAACAGGCATAGAGAAAATCGATGGAAGCCTACGCCTTCCATCCCTTCCTCCAAAGGAGCCTGCCCCACCAAGGAACCTTCCCCACCAAGGAACCTTCCCCTCCAAGGGAGCCTGCCCCACACAACCAGACCATACACTTAACACCACATAAATTTGTACTTGACATGGGGTACACTTTAGGGAGCATGGTCGCAGAGCCCGCCGGGGAAGGGCACGCGGACTCGACATACGTAAAGGCGCACCGGGCCTCTGCCGGAGCCTCTGCCGCATCGGAAGGCCCGCAAGGGCAGGGGATCGGCTCGGCGCGCGGGGGCAGGGCGGCAAAGATCCACGCCCTTGTTGACGGCGATGGGAAGCCAGTGGCAATCCTCTGGACGCCTGCCAGCATGCACGGCAGCCGGGTTCTGTCCCGCTGTTTTTGACGCGGAATATGGGGATGGCGCAAGAGTGGCTGGAGACAAGGCATATGGCTCTGTGGATATAAGAACGTATCTTCAGGGCGTGGGGGCCGGGCTGGTCTCTCCGCCAAAGAGAAACGCCAAAGACCCAGAGCTCTATGACAAAGAGTTTTACAAAAGGCGCAACATAGTTGAACGCTTTTTCTGCAGGCTTAAAGACTTTAGGCGCGTATCCATGCGCTTTGACAAGCTTCTATCAACGTTCGAGGCATTTGTCGCGCTAGCAGCTTTTATAATTTATGCAAGTTAGCGCTATGAGTTTTATTTTAAAACACACCCTAATAGCCAGCAAGGCAGTTTGCTAACTGAAGAGAGGCAATATCCTGCCTTGCTGGATTATCAGGTCAAGTTTCTTTGCTAGATGTTGGAAAGGGGTTTTTTTTTATCAAAGCACTGGGATATCCTGATGACGGGGTTGTTGCCTGCTCACCATTTTTCGTAATGCACCTGGTCCTCATTAAACTTGGCCCGATTGAGGCTAGGCTCATGTGGATCCGGATGCCCAAATGAGAGAATTGAGTGGGGGATTATGTCTTCAGGAAGATTGAACAGTTTTTTCTGGTTCTCGACTTTATCCATTTGCGGGTACGTTCCGAGCCAAACAGAGCCAAGCCCCAAACTGTGGGCAGCAATAGTCATGTTTTGGGCAGCAATGGAGCAATCAATTATCCAGTAGTCTTTCGCTGAAGGAAAAGCCCGGCTCAAGTCGCCGCAAACAAGAATGCCAATATCAGCTGTTCGCAGAGGGTTGGCTGCCTTACCGTTTGCTTCTGCCATTTTACCGAGTGTTTCTTTGTCCCGGACAACTATAAAAGACCAAGGCCTTGTGTTTGCAGTGCTTGGCCCGCTCATGGCTGCTTCCAGAATTATCTTAAGATCTTTCTCATCAATACCCTCTCCAGTGTATTGTCGAACGCTTCTTCTAGTCATAATAGATTGTATTGAATCCATTGGTGAATGCCTTGCATACATGGCAAAAGATTTTGAGCCATGCATACCCTTTCATTAAAATTTAATTCATTTATTTAAATTGTGGCGACAACTGTGCCTGTTTATCTACGAGAAGGTTGTACACGCCAAAGTTAGTATAGCTGCGGGCAGAGAAAATGCATAGGGCATAATTGGATTTGAAGTTGTTGAAACCACATTGTATCACTAGTGCAACTATACGGCAATGAATGCAATGCAATCCATTCTAAAAGGAAAACAGGCAAAAAAGCAAAAAAAAAAAAAATGGACCTTCAGGGACTCGAACCCCGGACAAACCGGTTATGAGCCGGTTGCTCTAACCAACTGAGCTAAAGGTCCTAAAAAAAGTAAAATCCTCAAGGCAAGAAGCATAAATAGACCGCTTGCAATGAAAGCTTATCCATGCCAAATAGCGAAAAAAATGGTCGAGGTGAAGGGATTCGAACCCCCGGCCCCATGGTCCCAAACCATGTGCGCTAGCCAAACTGCGCTACACCTCGCCGTAGTCCATGAGCAAGAATACTACATTTAAATGCAGTTGTCAAGCACACTTTATGCAATTTTTTTAATAGCAATTTGTAGGGCACAAAGAAGGTCTAATGCAAAGCCAAATCGTTTGAGAAAGCCGCTTTTACTGCTTCTCGACAATTGGCTCTTGTCAAATCATGCCTTTAAATAATACGCAATATCGAAATAAATGTGATATAATTATTAAAAAAGTTTCTGGTGAGCTATGAATAACTATGAAATTCTTTCACGGGTTGACCACACAAACCTCAAGGCTGACTCGACATGGGAAGATATAGAAAAGCTTTGCTTCGAGGCGGTTGCTTACAAAATGGCAAGTGTTTGTGTGCCGCCTGTGTACGTCAAGAGGATCCAAGAGACCTTTGGCGCCCAATTGGCTATCTGTACTGTGATAGGATTCCCTCTCGGCTACTCGTGCATGGAGGCTAAGATTGCAGAAATCGGCGCAAGCTTGGCAAACGGGGCAGCCGAATTCGATGTAGTTGTCAATATATCCGATGTAAAAAACAGGTATTATAATGACGTTGCGAAAGAATTGACAACTCTGAGGGCTGCAGTAGGTTCAAAAATCCTCAAAGTAATCATTGAGACTTGTCTGCTTGACGAAAAGCAAAAAATCATGATGTGTGAAATTGTCACAAATATTGGCGCAGACTACATTAAGACATCAACTGGTTTTTCCACAGGAGGCGCAGTTATTGAAGATATCGAGCTGTTTAAGCTCCATATTGGTGAAGGTGTTAAAATAAAAGCGTCCGGAGGAATTAGAACCAGGGAACAGTTTGAAGCTTTCATTGACGCAGGCGCGGAACGTATCGGCGCTAGCGGGGCTTTGGCGGCTCTCGGCTTGGTTTAATTGATCGAAAAGCGCTCCAATGGCTTTTTGAATATACCTAAATATTTAGGAGGGAAATTTATGAAAAGAACCATCTCACTATTGCTGGCTGTATTGTTGGCAACATCTCTTGTAGCTTGTGGCGGCGGCGGGGGAGGCACACAAGGCGGCGGGGGAGGAAGCACAACAACCGAGACTTATGAGCTCGCCCTTATAACAGACCTTGGCACAATCGATGACAAATCATTTAACCAAGGCTCATGGGAAGGGCTGGTGAAGTATGCTAACGAGAACAATATCTCCCACAAATACTACCAGCCAACAGAGCAAAGCGATGACGCCTATCTGGCGGCAATCGACCTGGCTGTCACGGGGGGCGCGAAGCTTATCGTAACCCCAGGATTCTTGTTTGAAGTGCCCGTTTATGCTGCGCAAGAAATCTATCCTGATGTCATGTTTGTCTTGATAGATGGCACCCCACATGACGCTACATACTCTGATTTCACAATTGCCCCAAATACAGCCGGAGTCACTTATGCTGAAGAGCAAGCCGGGTTCCTTGCCGGCTATGCCGCAGTCAAAGATGGTTACACAAAACTTGGCTTTATGGGCGGCATGGCTGTTCCAGCTGTTGTCAGGTTTGGATATGGGTTTGTCCAAGGCTGTGACTATGCGGCAGCTGAGTTGGGCCTTGCGCAAGGCTCCGTAACTGTCAACTACCACTACACAGGTGAATTTGCTGCCACACCTGAAGCAGTAGCTATGGCAGCTTCATGGTACAATGACGGCATCGAAGTCATCTTCGCATGCGGCGGAGCCCTCGGCAACTCTGTCATGGCAGCTGCAGAAACGGCAGAGACAAAGGTCATCGGCGTTGATGTCGACCAGTCAGGCGAATCGCCAACAGTCATCACATCTGCAATGAAAGGCTTGCAGCCGTCAGTTTATGACTGCGTCAAAGCATTCTATGACGGCGCTTTCCCAGGCGGAGAGCATTTGGTATTCGCAGCAGACAATGATGGTGTCGGAATTGCCATTGAAACAGCAAAATTCGAGACATTCACTGAAGCCGACTACAACGAGATTTATGCGAAACTCGTTGACAACTCTATCTCGATCGTCGGAGATGTAGATGCGTCAGGCGGGTCGGTAGCCTTGGAAGATATCCCAGTGACAATTGTGACTGCAACTGAAATAAAGAGCTAACACTGTTTTTTAAAAAGAGAAATGGCGCGATGGGAGATCCCCTTTCCCATTGCGCCTCTTATTGTAGGTGGCCAATGGAAACAATTGTCGAGATGAGTCAAATAACTAAGCGGTTTGCAGGCATCACAGCTTGCGACAGCATTGACCTCGACTTGAGGAAGGGCGAGATCCATGCTCTTCTCGGTGAGAACGGAGCCGGCAAATCAACTTTGATGGGCGTGCTTTTTGGCATGCACCAGCCGGATGAAGGTGTAATCAAAATCAACGGCGCGCCAGTGAAAATATCAAGCCCGAGCGATGCAACAAGGCATGGAATAGGCATGGTTCACCAGCACTTCAAGCTTGTGCATAATTTCACGGTGCTAGAGAATATCGTCTTGGGCGATGAGTCTACAAAAAATGGTTTTCTAGTAATGAAGGAAGCCCGTGAAAAAGTGCTTGCCATATCCCAAAAGTATGGTTTGATGATCGACCCTGACAGCGAGGTCTCCTCGATCACTGTCGGGATGCAGCAAAGAACCGAGATTCTAAAGATGCTCTACAGGGACAACGATGTGTTGATTTTTGACGAGCCGACAGCTGTTTTGACACCACAAGAAATAACTGAACTAATGAAAATCATGAGAGGATTGGCCCATGAGGGCAAAGCCATACTTTTTATATCCCATAAATTAAACGAAATCAAAGAAGTGTCTAACCGCTGCACAATCATCCGCAAAGGCAAGAAAATCGGCACTGTCGACACATTCAACACAACTCCACAAAGCCTTTCGGAAATGATGGTGGGCAGAAAGGTCAGTTTCGATGTAATAAAAGCCCCCCCGAACCCGGGTCAGGTGGTGCTTGAAGTAGAAGGTTTGAGCGTGGCAAGCAGGCTGACTGGAAAGAACTTGGTTGAAGATGCCAGCTTTGTTGTCAAAGAAGGCGAAATAGTCTGCATCGCAGGCATAGAGGGCAACGGCCAGAGCGATTTGATCAACGCCATAACTGGCTTGGGAGCTATTGATTCAGGCTCAATCAAGATTAACGGGCATGAGGTCTCGAATCTAGGAATCCGTTCCCGCAGTTATGAAGGGATGGCCCACATACCCGAGGACAGGCAAAAACATGGCCTTGTCATGGATTTCAACTTGGCATACAACCTTGTTTTGCAGCGCTATTATGAAAGCGGTTTCCAAAAAGCAGGCTTTTTGAATTATAAGAAGATAAGGGAATATGCCAGCGCCTTGATTGAAAAGTTTGATATCCGCTGCGCCAATGGACCAGCGACAATAGCCAGGGAAATGTCTGGCGGAAACCAGCAAAAGGCTATCATTGCCAGGGAAGTGGACCGAAAACCAAAGCTGTTGGTGGCAGTCCAGCCGACTAGAGGGCTTGATGTTGGCGCAATCGAGAATATCCATGAGCAGCTAGTGGAAGAGCGCGACAAAGGCGCGGCGATATTACTGGTTTCCCTTGAATTGGATGAAGTAATGAGCATAAGCGACAGGATCTTGGTGATGTTTGAAGGCAAGATTGTCGCTGAAGCTGACCCGCAAAAGATCACTTACCAACAACTTGGTTTATATATGTCATCTTCAGGGTCAGCGCAGGGGGCAGGATGATGGAGGGCAAAAGCGGGAAACGCAGTTTTTCCGGATTTATCGAAGAATTGTCTGGAGCAAGTTTTGTGGCTTCTATCGCCTCGATTCTCGTGGGCCTGCTTGTTGGCTATTTAGTCCTTTTGTCCACCAACCCATCGAATGCAGCCCAGGCTTTTAAAGCTCTATTAAGAAGCGGGATCGCTGACAGGCGAAGCATGGGCCAGGTGCTGTATTTCGCGACACCAGTCATGATGACCGGCTTGTCAGTGTCCTTCGGAAACAAGACAGGTTTATTCAACATCGGCGCTTCCGGCCAGTTTATCGTTGGCGCTTATGTGGCAATTCTGGTTGGTGTCAGGCTCACTGCAGTCCCTGGGCAGTTTCGATGGGTCATCGCGCTGCTTATGGCAATGTTCGCCGGCGGGATATGGGGCGCTTTGCCTGGGGTGCTAAAGTCGCTGCGGAATGTCAATGAGGTTATCTCCTGTATTATGATGAACTACATTGGCATGTACACTGTAAATTTCCTGATCACAAAAACTGTGTTTGACCCGTTGAAAAACCAGTCGCTACGGGTGCCGACTGAAGCAAATGTGCCAAAGATGGGCATGGATTTAGTCTTTCGGGTCGGCAACCAAACGTCCAGCGCAAATGGCGGGATCTTCATAGCGGTTGGTGTGGCGGTTCTCGCCCACATAATCCTTGAGCGGACAAAGTTCGGCTTCGAGCTCAAAGCCTGCGGTTTCAACAAAGACGCAGCAAAATATGCAGGGATCAATGAGCGTAAATGCATCGTAGCATCGATGGCGATTGCTGGGGCCATGTCTGGACTTGGCGGGGCTTTGCTCTACTTGGCAGGGTCAGGCAAGGGGATTGATGTAATAGACGTGATGGCGCAAGAGGGCTTCAATGGAATCCCTGTAGCCCTGCTCGCTTTAAACAACCCCATTGGCGCAGTTTTTTCTAGCCTGTTCATATCCTACCTGAACGTGGGCGGGTTCAACATGCAGCTATATAACTTTGCGCCACAAGTCATTGAGATCATTATTTCAATCATTATTTATTTCAGCGCATTTTCCCTGGTTCTCAAAACTTGGATCAGAAACTTGGTATCGAAAAAAAACAAATCTAGAGTAGTTGAATGAGTGTTATATATTTTCTTGTGCAGCAGACAATGTTTTTCTCAATCCCTTTGTTGATTGTCGCCTTAGGAGGCCTTTTCTCTGAGCGAAGCGGTGTCGTGAACATCGCCCTTGAAGGGATAATGGTAATAGGGGCGTTTGCCGGCATTTTGTTTATCAGCCTTGTCCAGCCGGCGCTTCCCGGCCAGCCTGTGTTGATATTGGCAATAGTTTTGTCGATGCTGGTTGGCGGGATTGTGTCGATAGCCCATGCCTACGCTGCAATACACATGAAAGCCGACCAAGTAATAAGCGGGACGGCTATCAATATGTTCGCTCCGGCATTTGCGATCTACACAGCAAGGATGATTCGCACAGTACAGCAAATCCCGTTTGTTAACCAGTTTCGCATACCCAGCGTTCCCATTTTAGGTAAAATGCCGATTTTAGGCCAGTTGTTTTTTACAAATACCTATATTACTACTTTCATTGGTTTTGGCATATTAGCGCTCTCTTGGGTTTTGCTTTACAAGACAAAGTTTGGCCTTCGCTTGAGGGCTTGCGGGGAGCATCCACAAGCAGCCGAGTCTGTCGGGATTAACGTGTACAAAATGCGCTACATAGGAGTGGCGATTTCAGGAATGCTCGCTGGTTTGGGCGGGTTGGTGTATGTGATACCAACATCAACGAATTTTAACGCCACTGTTTCCGGGTACGGCTTTCTAGCATTGGCTGTGTTGATTTTTGGCCAGTGGAAGCCGCTAGGAGTGTTAGCCTCGGCATTTTTCTTCGGATTGCTTAAAGCGGTCAGTTCAACCTACTCCGGTTTCGAGTTCCTGCGGGCTTTGGGGTTGCCGGGATACACCTACAAGATAATGCCATACCTAGTCACTTTGCTGGCTTTGACATTCACCTCCAAGAACACCCAAGGGCCAAAATCGGCGGGTGTCCCTTACGACAAGAGCAGCTCATAGAGGTTTTTTTGATGGATTTTTCCTTGGACGCAAACGCGAAAGTAAATATTGGATTGTCAGTACGCGACAAACGGCTGGACGGGTACCACAATATTGAATCATTTTTTGCTACAATCTCCCTTGCAGACACACTGTCTTTCTCAAAATCCAGCGAGTTTGCCTTGGCTTGCAGCGATGCATCCCTCGATACTGGGGAGGCAAACACCGTAGCAAAAGCAGCCCGAGCAATTGAAAACACATTGGGCATAAAAGCGAATTGTAGAATCCATATTCAAAAGCGCATCCCGATGGGGGCTGGGCTTGGCGGCGGCAGCGCCGACGCTGCAGCTGCCCTTGTGGGCATAAACAGGGCGCTCGGCCTATCCCTTTCAAAAGAACAGCTTTGCGGCATAGGATTGATGGTGGGCTCAGACGTGCCATTCTTTATAAATGGCGGATTTGCCATATGCAAGTCAAGGGGGGAGATAATAACCCCCCTTGGCCATAGCTTGCTTGGCGGTTACGAGCTGCTGCTGGCAATGCCCAGCATTTTTGTTCCCACAGGTGCGGCATATGCGCTTTTGGACGATGCAGGTTTGGCTCCAATACAGGATTTTGAGCCAGTGGCGAGGGAAGCTTCGAAAACAGGCAAGCTTGATTTTGCCAGCCTCGCATTGTCAAATGATTTTGAGGGACCTATTTTTGAAAAATTCCCTTTACTGGGCAAAATTAAAGAGAGCCTGTTGGTGAACGGCTCCCTTTACGCTTCCATGACAGGCACAGGCTCTTGCGTGTATGGCATTTTTGAGGCCGGCAGCCCAGTTATCGACAGTTCGATGGCTAGGCTGCAAGAGAAGTTTGGACCAATCAAAACCCATCGCGCAGTTTTTATGGTTTCAACTTTCCAATAAGCCGAGCATTTCAACCAGCTCGTTTTCACTGATTATGCGTATGCCCAGGGATTCGGCTTTCGCCAGCTTGCCGCCGGCATTCTCTCCGGCCAAAACGTAGTCGGTCTTTGATGAGACAGAACCTGCAACCCTGCCGTTATGGCTAGCGATCAATGCAGCAGCCTCGTTCCTGGAGTATGTCGGCAGTGTGCCGGTGATAACAAATGTCTTGCCTTTGAACAAATCCCCACGCTTCTCCTTAGCCTCGACAGCGGGCGAGACACCCAACTCCAGGAGCTCATCAACTACGCCCCATTGGGCTTCGCCGTCAATGAAAGACTTGATTGACATTGCGCTTGCCATGCCGAAGCCGTCGATTTTTGCCAAATCTTCCAAGCTGGCGTTCTTGAGCTGGGCAGGACCTTGGTAATGGGATGCGATGATTTTTGCCGCGTTGTGCCCAATCAGCGGGATTCCAAGAGCGTATATGAATGATGAAAACGGCATCCCCTTTGATGCCTCAATTGCCCCCAAAAGGTTTGAAATACTTGTCTGCCCAAAGTTTTTCAACTCTTGCAGCTGGTCTGTTTTGCCCTTTAGTTTGTAGATATCCGCAATATCCCTCACTAGCCCTTCTGAATAAAAGCGCGCGACCAAGGCCCGCCCCAAGCCTCTAATGTCAGCGGCTCCTTTTGAGGCGAAATGCGCAATAGCCCTTTCAAGTTTTTGCGGGCAATAGGGGTTTAGGCACTTCCTGTATGCGCCCCCGTTTTCCCTGGCAGCCTCATAGCCGCAGATGGGGCATGTTGTTGGAAACTCAAATTCAACCTCTTGGCCAGTTCTAGCGCTAATCTCTGGTCCAGACACTTCAGGGATGACATCGCCGGCTTTTGAAACTTTGACAGTGTCTCCTATCCGGATGTCTTTGCTCTTAATGTAATCTTCATTATGCAGCGTTGCCCTTGCGACCAAGCTGCCGGATATAAAGACAGGGGAGAGCTCAGCCACAGGTGTCAATACTCCTGTTCGCCCCACTTGGATGGTCACGCCAAGCAGTTTTGTCAATACAGAGTCTGCCGTGAATTTATAGGCGATTGCCCACTTTGGGAATTTCGATGTCTCTCCAATCTCTTGGCGCGCCCATATCTCGTCTACTTTGACAACCGCCCCGTCAATCTCATATCCCAGCGCATCCCGCCTCTCCCCAATTTGCCCAACTAGAGTTTTAGCGTCTGCCATTGTTGCCGCTTTTCCGATGTAGCCTGTTTTCAAACCTAGGCTCGAAGCGTATGCGAGCTGCCCAGAATGGGTGGCATGGCTGGTTTCCGATTCCACTGAGAATACCACGTAATCAAGCCCCCTAAGCGAAGATGCTTGGGCGTCAAGCTGCCTTACAGAGCCTGCAGCGGCGTTTCTAGGGTTGGCGAACAATTTAAGGCCCGCTGCCGCCCTCTCAGAGTTTAGCCTTTGGAACTCTTTGACAGGCAAGAACGCCTCAGCGCGCACTGCGATGTCGACAGGCTCGGCCAGTTCGCCGGGCAGCAACTGCGCCATTGAAAAGTTGGCTGTGACATCTTCGCCTACTTGCCCGTCCCCCCTTGTGGCCACATTTTCGAGCTTGCCTTGCTTAAAGCGGATAACCAGGGTCAAGCCGTCATATTTTTCCTCAACAGTGTAAGAGCACCCGGTAGCGTCCTTGCTTATCCGGGTGTCAAAATTGTCTAAGTCATGCATGCTATATGCGTTTTGCAAGGAAAGCATTTTTTTGCTGTGTTCAATCTTGCTAAACAACTCTGATGCTTTCCCCCCCACATTCTGTGTGGGTGAATCCAAAATTGCCAAATTCGGGAACAGCTCCTCAAGGCCAGAGAGCGCAGCCATCAGCCCGTCATACTCTGCGTCGCTGGCAACAGGGTCGTCACTGTCGTAGTAGCTTTCGGCAAGCGTGGCAAGCCTAGCTACAAGATCGTTGATCCGCTCTTGCGCTTCCGCTTCGCTGAGATCGCCCATGGTTTCAAAGTAGCTTTCTGTAGAAATCCCAAACTCTTCCTCTATTATCGTGTTATCTTGCCCGTTGCCATTGTCCATATATTAATTCCCCTTTTGATAGGTTTTTAAAGTGCAGTTTAGCTACTTGGGCAAGGGCGGCTTTCCCATACTCGCCAATAAAAGCAGCGCACGCCAGGTCGACAGCGCGGGACGCGCCAAGGGGCAGGTGTTGCCCAAAGCGCTTTGAGAGCCCGTCGGTGCTGGTGACAAAAGCGTCCCTCGCCAAAATGCTCGCCGCTGCGACAGCCAAATTGCGCTCAGCTCTTTCTGCTTCGATAATGTTTGCAATGCCCAACGCGCCCATCTTGTCTTTTAGAAGCCCTGGTATCGTTTTTTTGCCAGTGAACTTGTCTACAAGGACGTGCTTGCTAGGTTGCCTGGAAGCTATGTCGGCTATGGTCTCGGCATGCATGGCTGACAGCAAGTCATTCAAGTTGGGGTAGCTCGCCCGTAGGGCGTTGTATTGCTGAGGCATGCATATGGAGATTTTGTGGATTGGACAGGTTTTTTTTATTTGGGCAGCTAGTTTTGATACCTGGCTGCCTGAAAGCTCTTTGGAGTCCCTCACCCCCAATGAGGCAAGATTTTGGTAATCCTCTTTGCTGCAATAGACCCCTGCTACACAAAGCGGCCCAAAAAAGTCGCCTTTGCCTGCCTCGTCAGTGCCAATCAATGGGGGTTCGCATAGGGGGGCTGGGGCGTTTGCCAAACTGGTTTTTGTGCTATCGCCTTGGAGGCTGACAAGCGCTGCCAAGGCGGTGTCCTTGACTAATGAAACATCAATCTTGATTCTTCCTTGGAGGTTTTGGTACACTCGTATATTTTCTTTAGAAGCATTTTTCACAGCGGTTATCTGGACGCCATAGGAGATCTGTTTGGTCTCAGAAATCCGGTATCCTTGGCTGGCGAGCAGTCCGGATATTGTGTCGATTGTGTTTTGCATATTTTTGCCTTTGTGTTTATTCTTGTACTAGACAATTATATTGTGGCTTGGCTGGCGAGCAAATAGGTTGGGCAGGCAAAATAGGAAAAAGCAAGTTGACGATGACGCCTTTGTTTTGATAGAATAGTCTGGTCATATTTGTGGCATTGGAGGGTTGCTTTGAGTTTTGTAGAGTTGTTCCTGCTTGCGGCAGCGCTTTCCATGGATGCTTTCGCTGTGTCGATAGCGCTAGGTTTGACTTTTGTTGTGCCAGTGTTGGCAAAGTCTGCAGTCGTAGGTTTGTATTTCGGATTTTTTCAGGCAGCTATGCCGCTTATTGGCTATTTTGGCGCAAAGGTTTTCGCTGAGAAAATTATCGCTTTGGACCACTGGGTAGCGTTTGGATTGTTAGCCTTTTTAGGCTCAAGGATGCTCGTGGGCAGTTTTGCGAAAGACGATGGGGGCGAGGCTCAAAGCGGCGGGACCTGCCTTGCCGAGCCTCAATCAGAAAATGGCGAGGAGGAAAGCGCGCTTGCGGACAATGGGGAAGCAAGCCTTAGCCCGGCGAAAATGGTTCCCTTTGCAATTGCCACCAGTATAGACGCATTAGCGGCCGGGGTCTCCTTGGCATTTTTGAAAGTCAAAATCATCATGGCGGTTTCTCTTATAGGAGTCTCGACTTTTTCGTTTTCTATATTAGGGGTTGTGATTGGCAACAGTTTCGGCTCAAAACTCAAATCAAAGGCGGAAATGGCAGGGGGTGTGATTTTGATTTTGATTGGCGCAAAGATACTCCGCGAGCATTTAGGTTTTTGGGTCCAATAAGCGCCATTATTCTGAATGCAATGAAGAAATTGCTTTGCTGGGAAGAAAAATGGCATTTCTAGGCTAATTAAAGAGTATAATAATACTGCTGCACACTTGGCTCGCAATTTTATGAATACTTGCAGGGAAATCTATAGCTAAATGCTCGAAAGAAGGCTAATGATCCCCTTTGGCGTTGTAAAGGGCACTGTTTTCATATTTTTCTTTACATATTGACGACTTAGTGATATAATCAGATGTAAGTGAGTGGGCATGCCCGCTCACTGCCTTTATGCGGAGAGAATTTATGGCAAGTTTGATTGACAGGGCAAGAGAAGCTGCCGAACCGCTCATTGAGCAGTGCGGTTGCGAAATTGTTGATGTGGAATATAAAAAAGAAGGCGCAGAATTTGTTTTGCGGTTTTATGTGGAGCGTATTGAAGGCAATATCGACATAGAGGATTGTGTTGCAGTCAATAAGCTGCTTTCGAGGCATTTTGACGAAATAGGCCTTCTGGAGACTAATTATGTGCTCGAAGTGTCTTCTCCAGGGGTTGAAAGGGTGCTGAAAAGTCCAAAGGACTATGCCCGCTTTTCAGGCAGTCAAGTAGACCTGTCTTTATATAAGGCGCATGGAAGTGACGGGAAAAAGATCACATGCGAATTGTTGGGATATGATGAGGAAGAGTCCCAGCTTGAATTTTCGTATAAAGATGAAAAGTTTAAATTGAAACCGGAAGAAATAGCTAAAATGAACCTGCACTTCACTTTTTAACAGTATTTAGAGGTATTATATAAATGGCTACCAGGAAAAAGCAAGAGGATACTTCCTTCAAGGATTTCCTAAACGCCCTTGACGAGATCCAAAGAACCAAAGGTATCGACAAGGAAGAGCTGGTTGAAGCAGTGGAAGCTGCTTTGCTCACGGCTTTTAAAAAGGATTACAAAGGGGCTCAAAATGCCCGTGTAGAAATAAATAGGCAGACAGGCCAGCTGAAAGTTTACGCCCAGAGGATAGTTGTAGAGGAGCTAGAGAGCGCTGCCAACGAAGTGCAATTGTTGGAAGCACAAAAAATCAATCCGCTATTGCAGATTGGCGATGTGCTGGAGGAAGAACTGGATCCCAAAGCCTTTGGCAGGGTTGCCGCGCAAAATGCGAAGCAAATGATATTGCAGCGCATTAAGGAAGCCGAAAGAAACCTAGTATACAAGACATTTTCTGATAAGAAGGATGAACTTGTGACAGGTGTAATTTCCAGGATCGAAAAAAGCGATGTTTATGTGGAGATCGGAAAACATGAGGGCATGATCAATTACGCCAACCAAATCCCCACTGAACAGTATTTCCAAGGCATGAGGATTAAAGTCTACATCGTAGATGTCCAAAAGACTCCAAAAGGGCCGATGGTCACGCTTTCCCGCTCTAACCCAATGCTCATCAAGCGGCTTTTTGAGCTTGAAATTCCGGAAATCTATGACGGCACCATCGAAATTGCGTCACTGGCCAGGGAAGCGGGGAGCAGGACAAAACTTGCTGTAAGAGCGCATGGAAGCGACATCGATCCTGTAGGGGCTTGTGTTGGGCATAAAGGCGTGCGCATCCAGAGCATACTTAACGAGCTTGGAAATGAGCGTATCGATGTAGTCGAGTATTCGGAAGACAGTGTCCGTTTTATCAGGAACGCCCTTAGCCCAGCTGAAGTCAGGGACGTGTTTCTCGACGAGGAGATGAGGCGCGCCATTGTGGTTGTGGATGACTCACAACTCTCATTGGCGATTGGCAAAGACGGCCAAAATGTCAGGCTTGCCGCCAAGTTGACTGGATATAAGATAGATATCAAGAACCAAAGGCAATATTCTGAGATTATGCAAAACATGGAAAATGCTCCAGATATCAATGTCAGCTTTCCTGAGCTTATCGAAGATTATGATGAAGAAGTCATTGCCAGCATCGGCTATGAAATTGGTATAGAAGACGTAGATGAAATTGAAGAAAATGAACAGGATCTCATAGGCGCAGCTTTATTAAGCGGGGATCCGGAAGAGAACAGCCATGAGCTGGAAGAACTTCTGGAGCCGCTTGAGACAGTCGAGAGTGAAGCCAAAGCCGAGTAGGGGAGAGCGCTATTGATGAAAAGACAACCTGTGCGCACATGTGTAATATGCAGGGACAAGGATAATAAAAGGCAGTTGCTAAGAATTGTCAGAACCCCTGAAAAGGATTTAACCTTTGACCCTTCTGGAAAGATGAATGGACGCGGCGCATACGTGTGCGCAAAGGATGAATGTCTTAATCTGGCAAAAAACAAGAAGAGAATAGATGCTTCATTAAATCTAGCCGCTCCCGTTGGGCGCCTTGAGGAGATCGAAAATGAAATGCGTGAATTTTTAAACGCAAGGAATTAGAAAGGCAGCTGAATAATTAATGTCGAAGAAAGTTTATGAATTAGCCAAAGAATTTGGCGTGCAGAGCAAAGAATTTGCTAGCATGCTACAAGGCATCAACATACCTGTGAAAAACCACATGAGTGTGATGACTGACCAGCAAGAAAAATACTTTAGAAATAATTTTCTAGTCGTAGAAGGGAAGATTGCGCCTATTTCTGAAGCTGACCGGGCTCGTTCCGAAGCAGTTGCAGCCTCCCAGGCTGCTGCTGGGGCAAGAGCTCCTGAAGCAAAGCCGGAAACAAAAGCGGAGCCTCCAAAACGCGAAAATCCAAGCCAAGGCACTGCCCAAGAAACAGCTGTCAGAAAACAAGGATCATCAGTGCGCCAACCTCAAGGGAGAAGAAACGACGCCACGCAGGCAAACACTGCTACAGCAACCCAACAAGCAGAGCGCCCTGCGCAAAACCAGAGGCAAGGGCAAGGCCAGCAGCAGCGTAGGGAGCAGCGGCCTCAAGACCAGAACGCCCCCAGGCGTGATGGCCAAGGCCAAGCTGGTTACAATAACCGCAGGCCGCCCCAGCAAGGCACTGACCAAGAGAGGCGCCAGAACACCCAGCAGAGGCAGCAAGGCCAAGCAGGCCAATACCAAGGCGACAACAGGCAACGATCCAATTACCAAGGCCAACGCCAGCAAAACCAAGGGCAAAACCAGAACCAGCGCCAACCCTATCAAGGGCAAAACCAAGGCCAACAGGCCCAAGGGCAACAAAACCAGGGCCAGCGCCAACCTAGCCAAGGCCAAAGAAGCCAATACCAAGGGCAAAACCAGAACCAGCGCCAACCTTACCAAGGCCAAAACCAACAAAGAAACCAAGGCGGGCAACGCCAAGGATCTTCAAACCAGCAAGGTCAAGGTCAAAGGACATATAACAACAACAGAGATACCAACCGCCCTTACAACCCAAACCAACAAAGGCAAGGTGGAGGGCAGCAGGGCCAGAGGCAGACTGGTGTCCAAAATAGGCCATTCAATGGGCAAAATAGACCGCCTCAGTCCGGTGGCGCGGCAAGAACCCAACAGCAACCTGGGCAACGCAGGCCTGCAGCCACAAGCAGCGGACAAACAGGCGTTGAAAAGACAAAATCAAGCACTAACAAAAAAGAGAACAAGCAAAAAACAGAACAGCGCACAGCAAAAGCGAAAGACAACTTGTTCAATGACACCACCACTAGGCGCACTATTGACAATACCAAAAGAGTCAAAGGCTCAAAATCCACTTACCGCCGCAGAAAGATTGAAGCCAGGGAAGAGCGTCTAACCGGCGGCGCAGAGGGTTTAGTGATGATCCCCCCGACTATCAGCGTCTCAGAGCTTGCAGAGAAAGTATTGCTGTCTCCAGTTGAAGTATTGAAATGCCTCATGAACTATGGCATCATGGCAAACATTAACCAGATTATTGATTTTGAGACAGCTTGGATTGTGTGTGAAGAGCTGGGCATCGAGCTCAAGCTAGAAGAAGAACAAGACGTTTTCGCTGATTATCTAGAAAAACATATGGTTGACGAAAACAAATTGGTCAATCGTGGTCCGATAATTACAGTTATGGGCCATGTTGACCACGGAAAAACATCCTTGCTTGACGCTATTAGGCAAACCAGCGTCGCCGCAGGTGAATCCGGCGGGATCACACAGCGCATTGGCGCATATACAATTGATATCAATGGCATGCCAATTACCTTTATTGACACCCCCGGCCATGAAGCATTTACTGCGATGCGCTCAAGAGGCGCATCTGTCACAGACATTGCTGTTTTGGTTATCGCGGCTGATGATGGCGTCAAACCTCAGACAGTTGAGGCAATCAACCACGCCAAAGAAGCAGATGTGCCGATTATCGTCGCAATTAACAAGATCGACAAGCCGGAAGGCAGTGTTGACAGGGTAAAACAAGAGTTGACCGAGTATGGCTTGGTTTGCGAGGAATGGGGCGGAGATACGATCTGTGTCGGCGTTTCAGCCAGGACAGGAGAGGGAATCAGCGATTTGCTTGATAACATCCTTCTTGTTGCAGAGTATGAAGACCTGAAAGCAAATTTTGAAGAAAAAGCTGTGGGCACCGTAATCGAAGCCCGCATTGACAAGCAGCGAGGCATCAGCGTGACTCTCCTTGTAAAGTCCGGCACCCTAAGCGACTCTGACACACTTGTTGCCGGAAGCTCATATGGTAGAGTCAAAGTTATGCAAAGCGATACAGGAGAACGGATAAAGAAAGCGGAGCCTTCGAGGGCTGTTGAAGTCCTTGGCTTTGACGAGGTTCCATTCGCTGGCGAAAAATTCTATGTAGTAGAAAATGAAAGGGAAGCCAAGCGGATCACAGATAGAAGAAAAGACTGGAACAAGCTCAACCTTGTCCGCAACGTTGTTCCTGCCACTTTCGATGAGCTTTTCTCAAAGATTACCCAAGGCCAGATGAAAGAAGTAAAGCTTATTGTCAAGGCAGACTTGCAAGGCTCTTTCGAAGCGTTGAAACAATCGTTAGAAAAGCTGAATGAAAATGATTACTCTATCAGGGTCAATGCGATCCATGGGGGAGTAGGATCTGTGACTGAATCTGATGTTTCGCTAGCTGTGACATCATCTGCAATACTCGCGGCATTTAATGTGAAAACTGAGCCTTCGGCAGCGGCTCTAGCATTAAAAGAGAACATTGAGATAAGAAATTACGAAGTCATTTATGCATTGATTGAAGATATTGAAAAAGCCATGTTAGGCTTGAGGGATCCTGAATACAGGGAAGTCGCAACCGCCACCGCTGAAGTTCGGCAAACCTTCAAAGTGCCTGATTTGGGTTTTGTAGCCGGTTGTTATGTGACTAGCGGCACTATTTCCCGCCGAGACAAAGCGCGGGTGAACAGGGGCAGAAAAACAATTTTTGATGGGCCGATCACATCATTGAAACGTTTCAAGGACGATGTCCGCGAGGTCGCCACAGGCTATGAGTGCGGTGTTGGATTAGAAAAGTTCAACGACCTTGCTATCGGAGATGTCTTGGAGTTCTATAAAATAGAAGAAATTATGCCCAGCTAGCCAAGCTCGGCAAACGAGGTTAGGAATGGCTTTCAAGAAAGAGCGGGCTAACGAGATAATCAAACATGAGCTATCCATGCTAATAAGCAATGAGCTCAAAAATCCACGCTTAGCTAATAAAATTATTTCAATTACAAAAGTGAATACATCGCCTGACATGAAATACACAAAAGTGTCAGTCAGTGTATTCGGTGACGCTTCCTCACAAAAAGAGGTGATGGACACCCTTGAAAAAGCTAAAGGTTTCTTGCGCAAAGGCATTGCCCAGGCTTTGACAACAAAATTTGCGCCTGAAATCGTTTTTGAGTTGGATAACACTCTCGAATACGCAGCAAGAATTGATAAAGTCATTAAGGAAATTAACGATGGAGGCAAATAACCTGTCTGGCATAGAAAAAGCAATCAGGGAAAACTCCTCTTTTCTAATATTTGCCCACAAAAATCCTGACGGTGACGCGATTGGGAGCGCAGTGTGCGCCGGGGTTATGTTGAAAAAAATCGGCAAAAGCGTCGGGTACGCAATCTCCCATGACAATAGCGGACTGTCCAAACTCTTCGAAGAAGGCGAGTTTTTTATGTCCCAAATCATGGGCGAGTATGATGTCGCCCTAGTGCTGGACTGCTCAACGCTTGACTTTATGGATAACCAAGAACTCCTCGGCTTATGCAAATGCACGATGCTCCTAGACCACCACCAAACAGAGGGCGGGGAATCATATTGTGATTTTTACTTTGTCGATGCTGACAGGGCGGCTACTGGTGAAATTGTATATGAGCTTGCAACCATGCTGGATGTAGAGTTTGACCGCCAGATGGCGGAGGCGCTGTTTTTATCGCTTTCAAGCGATACAGGTTATTTCAAATACAATAATACTACAGCAAGGACACATGAGATTATAGCCTCGTTGTATCCACTTTCAAACAACTTTACTAATATTGCAGAATACGCTGACAGCTATAGTTTTGAAAAGTTGTCTTTGATGAAGGAGACAATCAACAACATCACTTTCTATCTTTCAGGCAAGCTAGGTGTATGCATTTTAAAAAATGACATTGCCCCTTACTATGTTGATATGGAGACTGACGGGCTAATTGACTTTGTCCGCAATGTAAAGGGCTGCGAAATTTCAGCTTTTATAAAACAAGTGTCAGATAACATGTACAAAATCTCGATGCGCAGCGTTGTGCCAGGCTTGGATCTTTCTGAGTTTGCCCGAAAGTATGGAGGTGGAGGCCATAAACAGGCAGCAGGGTTTGACATGAAGACTGACAACATCAATGATATCGTTATGGATTTGATAGATATGGCAAAAGGCGCATATGGACGGAATATTAATTTTAAATAAGCCACAGTGCATCAGTTCAAATACTGCCGCGAGGAAAGCGATGAGGATGCTTGGTGCGAAAAAAGGCGGACATGCAGGCACGCTTGACCCTATGGCTCAAGGCGTGCTTGTTGTATTATTGGGCAAAGCAACCAGGTTGTCTGAGTATGCCATGGACGGTAAAAAAGAATATGTGGCTTCAATAAAATTCGGTATAGAAACAGACACGCTTGATATATGGGGGGCGCAGACAAATGTTGATATTCCCTCCTTTACCTCCGCCCAGCTTGAAGAGTCGCTTGACGCGTTCATTGGGGATTTTGAGCAAATCCCGCCCATGTATTCAGCTATTAAAAAAGGCGGGGTGAAAATGTATGAGCTTGCCCGCAAAGGCCAGAAAGTTGAGCTTGGCGCAAGGCATGTGAATGTGGAGCGAATCGAGTTGTTGGGCAATGGCGCCCCTAACAGCGCTGACGTACTCTTGGTTTGTTCCAAAGGTTTCTATGTAAGGTCATTTTGCAGAGATTTAGCCCAGTCTCTTGGGACCATCGGCGTGATGTCTGGCCTAACCCGCGTGCGCTCCGGTGATTTTGGCATCGCGCATTCATATTCCTTCGAGGATATCGAGGAAGCCATCGGCAGCGGTGTCGCAGCTTCAATTGTCAAACCATGCGACAGCGTGCTTGGCCATATGCCTATGGTTGAATTGGAATACGAGCAAGCAAAGAGTATTTCAAACGGCAGGGCAACCAGGATCCTGGGGGACGAAGGGCTAGCCCGGTGTTACTTTAGAGGGTCTTTCTTTGCAATCGGCTCGATCAAATCGGGAACCCTTTCAGCGAAAAAAGTGTTGTTTGATTTGGAGGCTCTATAGTGGTTGTCATAAAAGGTTTTGGTCCATCTGGTGTTAAAGAGGGCATAGCGCTTGCCATCGGCAACTTTGACGGGATGCATATAGGCCATAAGCAAGTCATTGGCGCAGCTATTGGATCGGGTTATGTTCCTGGAGTAGCTACTTTTTGCAACCTTAACACCGAAAGCAAATCAAAAGGGTCTATCATGTCTTTAGATAGGCGCCTCGCTTCCTTCAAGGAAGCAGGCGTGGGCATTGTGTTTGTCCTTGAGTTCAATGAGGAGTTGCGCAATATGTCCCCTTCCTCGTTTATTGGCGAATTGTTTTTGAAAAATAACATAAAGCAGGTTGTTGTTGGATATAATTTTGTCTTTGGCGCAGGTCGCCAAGGAGACACATCTACTCTAAGCAAGCTTTGCGCTGAAAAGGGTGTCAAGCATGCCATTGTGGGACAAGTGGACTATAAAGGCAGCCCTGTCTCAAGCACTAGGATTAAAGCGGCAATAGCTGCCGGGGAAATGCGCCTTGCGTCTGAAATGCTGGACAAGCCCTTCACATTATCCGGAGAGGTCGTCATAGGCAGGTCTGTAGGGCGCACAATCGGCATCCCCACAGCCAATATCCATATGCCTCCAGGCATAATATCCCCGAAATTTGGTGTTTATGCAACTATAGCGCAATTTTCTGGAGAGTCTTTTTCTGCTGTGACAAACGTGGGCGTCAAACCGACTTTTGGAGACGGGTCTTTGAGCGTTGAAACTCATATCATAGGATATAATGGGGACTTGTATGGCGAGGAAATCACAATCAGCTTTATTGATTTTGTGCGGCCCGAGCAAAAATTCCCTTCTGTTGACGCGCTAAAGAAACAAATCGAGATGGACACAAAAGCTGCAGCCTCAATAATAAGTATGGTAGAAGGCGGCGCAAAGCCGTTGTAAAAAAAAAACAATGAAAGTTAAATTGATTACTCTTGGTTGCAAAGCCAACAGCTACGACTCAGATGAGATTATGAAAGAGTTGGCTGCTGCCGGGTTCACCGAGGCAGATGATACCGAAATTGCTGATGTGGCGATTATCAATACATGCGCAGTCACAAATGAGAGTGTGCGCCAATCAAGGCAAGCTGCTAGAAAAGCGGCGGCAAGCAACCCGTCATGCATCTTGGTGCTGACAGGGTGCGCCAGCGAACTGTCGAGAGAAGAGCTTAGGGCTCAGACAGGCGCGCATATTGTTACAGGGACTAAGGACAGAGGAGAAATAGCCAGGCTCTTGGCAGGCATGCAACTTGTGGCTGCGCCAGCGCCCATAGAGGTGAAGACACGTCGCCAACGCATTGACATCAAGATCCAGGACGGCTGTAATATGGGATGCAGCTACTGTGTGATACCAAAAGCCAGAGGCTCTTCTGTTTCAATGCCTGTAAGCGAGGTTTGCGCACGGGTTGGCGAAGCGGTGTCCAAAGGATACATGGAAGCCACTTTGTCTGGGATCTGCCTTGCAGCCTATCGCTCCAGCGGCATGGATGTTGCAAGCCTTGCCCAGGAAGTGGCGAAGCGAACTGGTGTCAAAAGACTTCGCATCGGCTCTGTTGAGCCATTTATGCTCACAAAAGAATTTTGCGAGAAGCTTTCGTCAATTGAGGCTTTTTGCCCCCACCTGCATTTATCTGTACAGAGCGGCAGTGACAGGATATTGAGATTGATGAATAGAAGGTATAACAGGCAGTCGTTGTTTGACGGCATCCAAACAGCTAAAAAGCAAATCGAGACTGTATCCCTCACTGCGGATATGATTGCCGGTTTCCCCTCAGAAAGCGAGGAAGATTTTGAGCAATCATTGGACATGATTAAGTTCGGTGAATTTGAGCATGTCCATGTCTTCCCTTTCTCGGCCAGGGATGGCACATTAGCAGCTAAAATGCCTTGCCAAAAGACCAAAGCGGAAAAGGCGGAGCTGGTGAAGCGGATGATAGGATTTTCTGGTCTGGTTTCAAAAGCAGCGCATGAAAAAATGGTCGGCTCTGAATTGCATATACTAGTCGAGCGGGAGACCGGCGGCTATTGGGAAGGCTTCAGCGAGCATTATATTCGATCAAGAGTAACCAGCACTGGCGACTTGGCAGGCAGCTTGGTCACCGCCCGAGCGGATTCTGTCTGGGAAAATGGATTAAACGCGACAATATCTCATCAAAAAGGAGATTGAATTGTTGTCGTGTATGTGCTAGAATGCGCTTAGTATGGGAGGATTCATGGAAGACTGTATTTTTTGCAAGATTTGTGGAAAAGAGATTCCAGCAGAGATTGTTCATGAAGATGAAAAAGCCATCGCTTTCAAGGATATCGATCCTCAAGCCCCGGTGCATCTGCTGATCATTCCCACTAAACATTATGACGGAATAATGAATGTGCCTGCAGGCAATGACATCGTGGCGCATATCCACACACTAGCCATAAAACTAGCACTGAGGTTTGGGATAGCTGATACTGGATTTAGGATTGTCACAAATTGTGGATCCCAAGCAGGCCAGAGCGTCAATCATTTGCATTTCCACCTCCTTGGCGGGAGAAGTTTTAAATGGCCGCCTGGTTGAGGAATGCGAAAGGAAAGCCAATAATCCACCGCTTAGCCTCTTGTGAGGCTTGAAGCGGGGATCTATGGCGGAATTTTGGCACATGCACTGCTTGGCTAGCCAAAGCCCCAATTGGCTGCATTGCATAAATTCTGAAATAAACGGTGCAGCTAGCATTTTGCAGATAGAAAAAAAAGCAAAAATCCCAATTGCGTTTACGCAAAAACTTGGCATGGGTGTCCAGCAAGCCATTAGTGCCAGCTATCAACTTAAAAACATGGTTTTCAAGTATTTCGTGTTTGATGTAAGTGTTGACATTCCAATAAGAAATGATATAATATTGAGTTGGAACGACTGTTTTATATCTCAGAATTGCATTTAGGCTATATCCCGCTCATATAGGCTGTTGTCAGCAAGCCTTGGATGGATATTGCCCCTAGCAAAGTATAAGCTGACAATAATCCCACCATAGAGGGGAGGGTTGAAGATGTCTGAAGTAAGAGTGCGTGAGGGAGAGTCCCTTGAGAGCGTTCTAAAGCGTTTTAAGAAAAAGACCGCGTTGGCAGGTGTAATGTCCGAGATAAGAAAAAGGGAGCATTACGAGAAGCCAAGTGTAAAGCGCAAGAAGAAAGCTGAAGCGGCCAGGAAAAAGAAAAATAAAAGGTAGCTGCTCTTTTGCCAGCTTGTTTTCAAACAAATCTCCTTGCTATGCATGCATGGAGGTTTGTCTTTTATATAGAAAAGCACAAATAATCTAGAAGAAACAGCAAACACGCCATAAAGCTTGGCATTGTAAGCTGTAGTGCCAAGTCGACAACCAGAAAAGCAAAATCTATAAAAGATGCTGTTCATAATCCAATTGATGCATGGTTATAGCAGGCATTTAAATTGCCAATTGTACAATTGATGTTGGTGAAGCATGTCAAAAGAATGGCATTATTGTTGCGCATAGAAAGCAAGCCAAACCTAGGCTTTGCCGATTCGTGCCATTGTCTGTAGCTATATGGTGGATGCTTGCCAGCAATTTTGATAAAACCGAATCGAGGTAAGGTTGCTGCAATTTTTTGCAACCATAATTAATGCAAGAGTTGAAAGTCAAACTGTTAGCCGATTTGAAGTCGGCGATGAAGGATAAAGACACAATCAGGAAAAACGCAGTCACCCTTGTCAGGGCAGGAATACTGCAAATTGAAAAAGACAAAAAAATTGAGCTTGATGACGAAGGCATCATCGAGGTGATCTCAAAGCAGCTTAAAGAAAGGCGCGACTCATTGCCAGATTTCGAGAAAGCCGGCAGGGAAGACCTTATTAATGCGACAAATGAAGAGATAAAGATTTTATTGTCATATCTGCCTGAGCAACTCTCCCTTGGGGAGCTCGATGAAATGATCAGGGAGTCCATTGAAAGGCTATCCATTGAAAGCATGAAACAAATGGGGGCTTTGATGGCAGACTTGGCGCCAAGAATCAAAGGCAAAGCTGACTCAAAACTTGTCGGCGAAATATCAAGAAATTTGTTAAAGTAAAAAAGCAGCAATTTTGGAAGGTGCCTAAGAAATGCAAAAATATGGTTTAAATGAGCTCCGAGATATTTTTTTAAGGTTCTTTGAGTCAAAAGGACATCTTGTGCTTGACAGTTTCCCGCTTATCCCTGCAAATGACAAGTCGCTACTGTTAATCAATTCGGGGATGGCGCCTTTGAAGCCGTACTTCACTGGCGAACAAACGCCCCCGAAACCTAGGGTTGCCACTTGCCAGAAATGTATCAGGACCCCTGATATCGAGAATGTGGGCAAAACTGCAAGACACGGCACTTTTTTTGAGATGCTGGGAAACTTTTCTTTCGGGGATTACTTCAAAGTCGAGGCGATCCAATGGGCATGGGAGTTTCTTACGGAAGTGATCGGGATAAGCGAAGATTTGCTGTATCCTTCCGTTTATCTTGAAGATGATGAAGCTTTTGCGATATGGAGGGATATTGTCGGCGTGCCCCCAGATAAAATTACCCGGCTCGGCAAAGAAGATAATTTTTGGGAGATAGGCAGCGGCCCCTGTGGCCCTTGTTCGGAGATTTATGTCGATAGAGGCGAGAAGTATGGCTGCGGGGAGCCTGATTGCAAGGTAGGCTGCGAATGCGACCGTTACATGGAAGTTTGGAACCTGGTCTTTACCCAGTTTGATAGGGATGAGCAGGGCGTATACACGCCATTGGAGCATCCGAATATTGACACAGGAATGGGCCTGGAGCGTTTGGCAGTGTTTTGCCAAGGGGTGGACAACCTATTTGAAGTCGACACGGTAAAGAGCGTTGTCGACACTGTCGCTGATATGGCCGGAATTGGATACCAGAGCGATGCCTTGGCTGATGTTTCTATACGTGTCGTGACAGACCATGTTCGCAGCACTGTATTTATGCTTGGCGATGGAGTAATCCCCTCAAACGAGTCAAGAGGGTATGTTTTACGGCGTTTATTGCGTAGGGCAGCAAGGCATGGAAAACTATTGGGCATTAAAGGCAGCTTTTTGTGCGATGTAGCAGAAAGAGTGATTGACGGCGCAAAAAGCGCTTACCCGAACCTCCTGGAAAACAAGGATGGGATACTTAAAGCCATCGATATCGAAGAGTCGAGGTTTGCCGAGGCATTAGCCCAAGGCGAAACTCTTATCAAAGAAATCTTTGACAAGATGAGAGGAGTGGGGGAGAATGTCTTGGATGGGGAATCTGCATTCAAGCTTTACGACACATACGGTTTCCCCTTGGAGCTCACTCTTGAGATGGCAGAGGAAGAAGGCTTTAGTGTAGATATTGGCGGCTACAACACAGCTTACGAGCGCCAGCGCAATTTAGCCCGTGGCGCGCGGTCTGCGAGTAGCGCAACAGGCTGGAAAGATGAGATTGCAGGGTTTTTAGCTGGGATGTCGCCAACCAGCTTTGTTGGTTATGACACACTTGCAGAACAAGGGACGGTTGTTGCAGTAATCGGGCAAGATGGCCTCCAAGACTCGCTGGAAGAAGGCGAAGAGGGTTATATTGTCTTTGACAAAACCCCATTTTACGCCCAAAGCGGTGGGCAAAACGGAGATATTGGTCGTTTGTCAAGCAGTTTTTGCAATGCTGTTGTCACAAACACCATCAAAGCCGGGGACAAACATGCCCATGCTGTGAAGGTCTTGGAAGGAATGCTGTCCACAGGCTCGACGCTGGAATTGGCGGTAGATCCCAATAACAGGCTTGATATACAGAGGAACCACACTGCGACCCATCTTTTGCATAAAGCCCTTAAGGAAGTGTTGGGCGAGCATGTCAACCAAGCAGGAAGTGAAGTATCAGCTGACAGGCTACGCTTTGATTTTACGCATTATGAGAAATTATCGCCCCAACAAATCCGTGACATAGAGGATATAGTCAATAATATTATTTTGCTGTGCGAGGATGTGGCGACACTTGAAATGGACTTGCAAGAAGCGAAGAATATCGGTGCGATTGCCCTGTTTGGAGAGCAGTATTCAAACCAGGTAAGGGTAGTGAGAATTGGCGATTTTTCAATGGAGCTTTGCGGCGGCACCCACCTTAAGAACACCGGGTTTGCAGGGGCATTCAAAATCGAATCAGAAGGCGCAATTGCGTCAGGCATCCGCAGGATTGAAGCGCTGACTGGGTCAGGCAGCCTTATGTCTTACTTAGACGCTGTAGATGCCATTGGAGAAATCTCTTTCACATTGAATGCCCAAAAGGACAATGTTGTTTTAAAAATTAAAGAGATGGCAATACAAAACCAGGAACTTGCTAAACAGCTTGAAGCTACAAGGATGCAAGAAGGCCAAAGGGTTGCTGATTCTCTTGCCAGCTCAACTGTTTTGTGCAGCAAAGGGTCATATATTGCTGTGGATGTTGGCGCAATGGATGCAAATGGCCTTCGCGGTCTTTGCGCTGCGACGAGAGACAAAATTCTTGGTGCGGCTATTGTTGTGTTGTTCTCAAATGAGGGCGGAAAAGCGAACATGGTTTGCGCTGCTTCCCCCGAAATTGTCAAAGCTGGTTTTAACGCTGGCTCCTTTGTGAAAAAGGTGGCTGAGCATATTGGCGCTAAAGGAGGCGGGCGCCCGGATATCGCCCAAGCAGGGATTAGTAATGCCTCGAGCATTGCCGCCGGGCTTGGCTTCGCAAAACAAGAACTAGAGGCATTTTTGGGATTTTAGTAAATTTCTATAAACGCCAAGAAGTTTCGGTATTGCTAAATGAACGGAAAAATGCTGAAAATTCTGCGTAAATTATGTTTATTGTTTATATTTTCTGTTGTAAACAAAATGCCGATAGTGTATTATAAAGAATAATAAAATGCATGAGAGCATGCTGCCTTGCCAGGAGTGTTTATGGATAGCAACTCGAGATTTGAAACTCAAGATACAGTAAATTTCAACTTCGAAAACGAGCGCAGCATCTTTGTCCAGCAGACGATGATGAATGTAAAAAACGCTCTAAAAGAAAAAGGGTACAACCCCATCAACCAGATTGTTGGCTATATTATGAGTGGGGATCCGACTTATATCACATCTCATAATGATGCGAGAACACAGATTAAAAAAGTTGACAGGGACGAGCTCCTTGAAGAAATAGTATCCTTTTATCTCGCCCAGAGAACTTGAGGGCGCTTTGGAGACGCGAAATTTAAACTGCGGGATTAGTGTGAGCCGGCTAGGTTTTGGTTGCCTTTGCATGGGATACCTGCAAAGCAACTTGAGCCACAAAGAAGGCGGGGAGTTGATAAAGCTAGCTTTCCAAATGGGCATCAACTTCTTTGACACAGCGCAATTCTACGACACTTATAGACATATTGGATATGCAGTAAAGCATGGCTGCAAAGACATGGTTCTTTGCAGCAAATCCTATGCATTCGATAAAAAAGGCGCCAAACAAGCGTTAGAAGAAGCGCTAATTGGAACTGGAAAAGATTTTGTAGATATTTTCCTTCTCCACGAAACGGAGGGGGAGCTGACAATAAAAGGTCATTACGAAGCCATCTCCTACTATCAAGATATGAAACGGGAAGGCTTAATAAAAGCGGTTGGAATTTCAACCCATCATATACAAGCTGTGGAATATGCCGCAAACATGAATGAGATTGATGTTATCGAGACAGTTGTCAATAATAAAGGCATTGGTGTTGCCGATGGCGGTTCCCAAGACATGGAAAGAGCGATAGAAAAAGCGAATGCGAACAACAAAAGCATTATAGCGATGAAAGTCTTAGGCGGAGGCAACTTGTATATGGAAGCGGAGGATTCTTTCCGCTATTGTTTGGGGCTTGGCGATGTTGATGCGATTTTATGTGGTATGTCTACAAGAAGCGAGTTGGAAGCCAACGTCGCTTTCTTTAATGGCGAAGATATAACGAGACGATTCGCAGAATTGGCGAAGACAGAGAAAAAGCTGCTTATCGAAAGTTGGTGCACTGCTTGCGGGCAATGTGTTGAGCGGTGCAGCGTGCGCGCGTTATCGATAGCAGGTGGAGAATTATGCTGGGAAGCCGCAAAATGTGCTAGATGCGGATACTGTTCCCAAGCATGTGGTGACATGGCAATAAGGCTGATTTCTAGTTAGCTGGAGGGATTAATGGACTACTCGAGAGTGCTGTGCCTTGATTTGGGCTCATCCAGGATTGGAGTCTCTGTAAGCGACCCACTGGGGATGACTGCCCAAGGCGTGGATGTGCTAAATGCTAACGGATTAAAAGGCCAGCTGTTGGAGCTGATAGACAGATACGGGTCGAAAACCATTGTAATTGGTTTTCCACTCAACAAGGATGGCTCAGAAGGACCAAAGGCAAAGTCTGTACGCCGCCAGAGCCAAGAAATAGAAGAGTACACAAAATGTGATGTCATTCTTTGGGATGAGCGTTTTTCCACAAAAGAAGCCCAAAGAGTAATGCAATATGATAATATCAACCAAAAAAAACAAAAAGAAGTTATTGACATGCTTGCTGCCCAAGTGATATTGCAAAGTTATCTTGACAGTGTCAGAGCGAACGCGGGCAAAGAAAAAAAACCTGGAAAAATTAGAAACGGGGTGAAGATTATGGAAGACAGAATAGTATTGATAAACGATGACGGGGAAGAAGTCGAGTTCATTATTGACGACAAATTCCAGTTCGAAGGCATAGACTATGTAGTTTTATGCGAGGACGAAGATAGCGATGACGCGCTATTATTCAGGCTTGAACCTGACGATGGCGGTGAAATGCTGTTAATCGAGGTTGAAGACGATGAAGAATTTGACAAGGTGAGCAAGTTCTACTTTGAAAACTGAGAAAGCCGTTAATTCGCCTGTACAAACACCAAAAAAGACAAAAGCATCTCCAGGTCAAACAGCAAGCAATAAATCAAGAACAGATAAGAAAAACAACTCGCCCAAAAATGTGGCTAAAATGAAGATAATCCCATTAGGCGGGCTAGAGGAAATCGGAAAAAATTTCACATTAGTCGAATGTGAAGACGATATAATTATTATCGATTGCGGCATCAAATTTCCCGACATCGATATGTTTGGTATTGATTATGTGATTCCCGATCTGTCATATCTTGAAGACAAGGGACATAAAATCAGAGGTTTGTTTATTACCCATGGGCATGAAGACCATATTGGCGGAATTCCTTATTTCTTAAAGAAGTTTCCCAATGTTCCCATTTACGGCACTAAACTAACTATTGGCTTGATAACCAATAAGCTTGTCGAGCACCGCATAGATAAAAAAACTACTATGCATACAGTGAGTTTTGGGCAAATCGCTAATGTGCGTGGATTTAGCGTAGAATTTATCCCGACAAACCATTCAATTGCAGACAGCGCAATGTTTTATATAAAAAACAAAGCAGGCTCTCTCTTCTTCACGGGAGACTTCAAGATCGATCTGACGCCGGTTGACGGCCAAATCATTGATTTGGCGCGTATCGGGCAAATCGGTCTTGAAGGGGTGGATTTGTTAGTTAGCGACAGCACAAATGCGACAAGGAAAGGATACACGCAGTCAGAGAAAACAGTTGGCGAGTCTTTTGACGTATTGTTCACTAATGTGAAAAAGAGGATTGTTGTTGCCACATTCGCAACAAGCATCCACCGTATTCAACAAGTTTTCGATGCAGCAAAGCAACACCGGCGCAAGGTCGTCATCAGCGGCAGGAGCATGGTGAATGTTGTCGGGGTTGCCCGGGAATTGAAGTATCTTAAGTTCAAAGACAATATCTTGCTAGATATAAAAGACTTGCCCAAAACCCATCCAGAGCAAGTTGTGTTATTAACAACCGGCACCCAAGGGGAACCGATGAGCGCATTGTCAAGGATGGCTTACGGCGAGCATAGGCAATTGTCAATTACCGAAAAAGATTTGGTGATAATATCAGCTTCACCAATACCAGGAAATGAGAAATCTGTAGCAAATATAATCAGCGAGCTGATGAAATTGGGCGCTGATGTCGTTTACCAAGGCGCAGGGCAAGTCCATGTTTCCGGGCATGGGTGCCAAGAGGAAATGAAGTTGATCCATGCCCTTGTGAAACCAAAGTACTTTATGCCATGCCACGGAGAGTATCATATGTTGCGCACTCATGCACAGCTAGCCGAGTCTATGGGCATGTCTAAAAACAATATATTCCTCATGCAAAATGGGGATGTGCTCCAGTTGGACACAGAGTCGGCTAAAATATCTGGAAGTGTCCCGTCGGGAATCGTGTTTATCGATGGCACAGGTATTGGCGATGTTGGGACAATTGTCCTGAAAGACAGAAAACGGCTCTCCCAAGACGGATTATTAATAATTGTCGCAACCCTTGACGACCATGGCTTGATCAGCGGACCTGACATTGTATCCAGAGGGTTTGTCTATATGAGGGAAAGCGAAAAACTGCTAAGCGACGCCAAAAACCTTTGCGAGCGGGTTATCAAGATGAATTACTTTGGATATTCAGACTACTCGTCTATCAAAAACACAATCAAGTTTGAGCTTGAGCGTTTCCTATATGACCGCACAAGGCGCAAACCACTTGTATTGCCAATACTGATGAGTGCAAAGAGCAATTTGGCAAAGCAAATTGACCGTATGAGAGGCTAATTTGAAAGACACTACAGGCGCCAAGTGAAACTTGGCGCCGATATATTGTTGAAAGGTGTGTCTTATAATCGATGAGCGTATATGACGAATTGTATTCATTGACAAGAGCATTGTCCAATTCAAAAGAGTACTTGGACTACAAGCGCACTGCTGAGAGAGTTGATTCAGATGAAATGCATAGCAGGATGCTTAAAGACTTTATTACTGCCCAGATGCAGATATCCTCAGCTAAAATGCTTGGCTCAGATCCAACAGACGAGATGATAAACCATTTTAACATGCTGTATTCTGCTATTTCAGGCATCGGAAGTATAAATGAGTTCTTAACGGCACAAGCAGCTTTTATGGTAATTTTAGACGATGTTACCCGAGAGATCTCAAAAGCTGTGGATGTGGACGTAAGCTTCTTAAAAATATTGCCAGACTTCAATTAGCATAAATTGATACATCCAAGCGTCATGGGCTTTGGCAGCATATTAAAAAAAGCGTCTTGAGAAAACCTGAGATTTCAATTTGATCACAGGTTTTTTTATTCTGCCCTAGGCTTTAGCCTGTTGATGGCATTGGGCACTTTGCATCGAATCGATGCGAGGTGTCAAATGCCATCAACAAAAAACCACCCGCTATGCGGGCGGGAGTAAAAAAGTTATACAATTGGGCCGGCTTTCATGTAGATTGGAATTGTCAAGACTCCAAATTGTAGCCGTGGCCATGAACTGGTCTGTCAAACCTGCAAAGATCCCCGCCAATGACTTTGGCTAGCAGTCGAAGAACGCAGGTGCTCAAGGAGGTGGCTTGTGGAAAACATCATCTCAGAGCAGATCCATTCCTTCTACTGGAACAAACGCAACCATCTATTGGTTGTATTGCAATCCTCCAGTTCCTCAGGGCATCCACAAGAGAGCATTTCTGTGTGCAGAGCAGACGAACTCAATTGTTATCTGTTGTTACTTTTCCCCTTGCACGCACTGTTGCAGCCAAATTCCACACCCCCCAACCTTCCATTTTCCTTCCAATACAGGAGCATGTGATGTCATCGTACAGATTTGCAATTATTGCGCTAAAACTTTATATTTCGAAAAACAATAGGATAATTTCCAGGATGTTTGGATGTCTATTGGGGCATGCATACATTTTATTAGTGGATTAGTGGTTTATTTGGTAAATATTGTGAGGCTTATGATTCTATTTTTCTCTTGCCATCTATATGGCTTTTTGAATTTTTTCTCATTAATCTCTTGCATCTTCAAAACCATGTAAAACACAGCAAATACAGCGCATAGCAAACAAAAGAGTATTGTTTCTTGAAAAACTAGGCTTGGCGCTATAGCGCCTGAGATGACAGTTGGTGATTCGCCGTGTCCGTAAACCGCATATGTGCCGGATAATGGTATATCAGCTAACAGGGCGTGAGACTTGATTCGCCCATAAATCGTGCCTGCGTTTGCTTGCCATAATGGAGTCACTGCAGTGTGTTGGCTGTCAGGCAGCATCAGGTTGGAAAACGCGACTTGTATGCTGGCTCCGCCCTCAATCATGTATTCAGTGCCATATAGCAAGTTGGTCAATTGGACTTCATAAAGCGCCAGGAGCTTTGTCCCGCTGGGCGCATTTTCATCAGCTTCGATGAACTCTGGGCTGCCTTGTTCGCTTTTTGCTATCTGCAGAGTGACATACCAAGGCAAGCTGCCTCCAACAAGGGAACCAGAGTTTCCTGTATGGGCAAACTCCTGTGCTCTCTCTATAGCATCAGCCATCAACAACTCCACATTTTTATCTAAATGCTGCAATTCTAACTCCGACAATTGCCTGTATGCCATATAAAGGTCAGCAACATTTTGGGCATCCCCGATTGATGCTATCCTTGCCGGCAAACTGTACGCCCTGTCTGAGACTTCCTTCATCATATTGGTCTCAACAACAACCATTTTACCTTTTATAAACTTTGCCTCGTAATTATCGAAGCAGGCAACGCCGTCAAGTACTATGTCAAAGGCACCCAAGCCATCTCCTGAGTATTTCAAGTTCGCACAGACAGTTTCATCGCCAACCAAATTCCCTTCGATAACACTCAATGACATTAGAGGGTCTGGCTGCCCAAGGAATTTCTTTTGGTCTATAGCTTTTATTGTTATTGCCCTTTTGGCAACTACCACTTCAGCAGAGGCAAATTGGCTGTCGTAGTTGTCTAGATCGGGATTATATAGGACATTGAAGAGTTTTGGTTTGTTTGAGATAGTGCCGACATATTCTTCAGGATTCTCCCAGCGGAAATGATCAGGAAGAGGCAATTCTTTGAGCTGTTGCCCATATTGGGCATGAATTCTGGCAGGAAGCTCCTGTTCATTTGGCAAAGGCGCGAAGCATTTATAGACCTCGAACTCTAAAGGACAGCTTTTTGATTTCGCAAATTCATTATTCCCAACTAGTGTTGCCGACACGTTGTGATTGCCAGCGTTGAGACCTTTAGCTGTATAGTTGGCGTATCCTTCGATACCGAGATTGATTGGCTCAGTTTGCTCCCCGTCAATATCGAAAACTACTTGGCCTTGCACTGGTTTTCCATTATCGGTCGCTCTTGCTGTAAAGAGGATGTCTTCGCCATATACTGATTTGGATCCTTTATTGTCGCTGATAGCTAGTTGGGCATCAGTCAACTTAGCCATTTTGGCAATTATTTTGTCTATAGAGATTTCTGGCTTCGCCCTGTTCTGGATGCGAATCTGGTTTGGTCCTTGGCGCAATAGAACCTTTGCTGGCTTGCTAAGATAAAAGCCTCCAAGGTTAGTGCTATCTTCAAGGCTTTGTATGGGAGTTGCCCCTTGCCCGTTGGCAGAAACGTAAAACACTGAATCTGGATATGAGCCAGAAAGCAGCATTGAAATTTCGTAGTAACCGCCAATATCGGTTTCAAGAGCGAATTCAAAATACCCGACTTCTTTGTTGGGCACCAAAACAGTTTCTCCAGTCGACAGATCGACTTTCATCCAGCCTGCAATTTTTAAAAAGGTTTCGGCTTCGAAAGTTCCTGATGTCTCCTGGTTCATTCGATTGATTTCGCCTGAAGAGCTTGTATGAACAGGAAAAAACGCAAAAAATACCAGCATTATTAGCAAAACCAACACTTTTTTTCTCATTGATATGTCCCTATAATAATTTGGTGAACTAAGCTGAAATACAAATAGCGATGTATTTCGACGATGGTTAGATACTTACATTATAATTGTCTATTAATATTCTTTCAATACTTATAACAGGCAAATATGATCTAAGATTATAGATCTTCATATTAGTGCTAACTAGAATAGGGCTGAATAACGTAATTTTTGCCTGTGGACATTGACGAATATGAAGTAATTTACGGATAACTATTTATATTTTTCTTATTAACAACCAAACTAATTGCATAGAATCGAATCCCAGTATAAGAATATGGTTAAGTTCGTATTATAAATCGTATTATTAATAAAGTAATAATCTGTAAAAAAAAGACACAAACCTCAAAGCTTTGCGAATATTTGCAGGCTTATGGATACTGGTTTATGCTTTCTATTTTGAAGAAAAAGTATTTCTATTTGTCATTTTTGCCCTGCGTCACTTAGCATCCTAGTCAGTTCTTCTAAAAAAGTATTAAGATCTTTAAACTGCCTGTAAACTGAGGCAAAACGAACATATGCCACTTCATCAACTGTCCTTAGCTTCGCCATCACTGCTTCCCCTATATCCTTTGAAGCTATTTCACTTTGGTGGGTTGACATCAATTCCGTTTCAATTTCCGAGACAATTGCCTCAATTTGGCTCATAGACACAGGCCTTTTCTCACACGATTTCAAAATACCGCGTATGATTTTGTCCCTGTCATAAGCCTCTCGCGTGCCGTCTTTTTTAACCACAAGCACAGGAGAAAGCTCGATTCTCTCATAAGTGGTGAAACGCAGCTTGCATTCCAAGCATTCTCTCCGCCTGCGGATAACAGTGAAATCTTCAGAGGGCCTTGAGTCGATAACCTTGCTTTCGCTGCAACCACATTTGGCACATTTCATATGAGCTTAGTCCTCAATAAACTCAATAGTCGCAGTAGTGGGCAACGCGAATTTGAATTCAGCTTCAATTGCTTTTAAGATGCCAATTGCAACCGAGCATGTGGTATGCTTTGCGTGCTCTTTGCATGCAGCATAGACTCTGCCTTCCGAAAGTTTGCCAAACAGCTCTATGTTTACATCCAGGTTTTCCAGCTCCTCTGAGATGCCATTGTAAAACGGGCATTCAGATTCGACTGTTGCGGTAGCCGTTTTCCTGTCAATTTTCTCAACCGATATTGTTGTCCGAAATTTACATGGCCCTGGCACTACTACTGTTTTCATTTTAATTCCTCCTAAATCCTCATTGTAATTAATTTGAAGTATACCATAACTTGGATTCTAATCAAACCAATTAAAATGTGCGCCATGTTCCCAGGCTCCCACATTATCATATTTATAAATGCTAGCACGGATATTTGATAAACTGAACCACCACCGCCTGGAAGGCGGTGGTGGTTCAGTTGTTGCGGCTGGAAGCCGTCTAAAGCACCTTAGAGGCTGTTTAATATGTCCATAAATGTCGATAAATGGTATAATAACGCTAAAAAGGCTGTTTACCATTATATGAGAAATAAATATCCAAGCGATATAACTCCAGATTAAGCACCGCGCTTTGCGCGGGAGAATAGAATAGCGGAAGCGATACTTATGATGAAATAGAGCGTAAAGCCCTCATCTGATAAACTTGACAAGGTTTCGCATACCTA
>WRIE01000030.1 GCA_009782875.1 Eubacteriaceae bacterium
CAGGACATCGTAGAGAACCTGAAACAAGACAATTTCGGCATCGACGAGCTCTAAGGTGCTTTAGGCGGCTTCCAGCCGCAACACCTGAACCCACCGCCTTCCAGGCGGTGGTGGTTCAGTTTATCGGTTTCACTTTCAAATGCTATAATAAGTGAAGGGATTTGCTTGTAGCCTTTAATACGCCTGAATCCCCTCTTTGCTTCCATGAACCCTGCGGCTGCCTGCCTAAGGGCTGTTTGCCCATTATTGAAATTGGATACCCTCCATATAACTCCAGCGCAAGCCGAGTACCTTAGTGGATGGAGCTGTGTTTTGTTTTGAAATTCTACGGAGCTTGGGACATCATCATTTTTATACAATTTATTACTATGACAGTGCCAGAGCATTTTTATCATGACGTATTAAACTGCTCATTTTCCTCAACGCCATTTTTAAGCGATGACTCAATAAAGCTTTGCGTCAACAAGCTGATTTTCTGATGGCTTCGCCAGTATATCGGATATATTATTCAATTGCGGTTGATATTGACGAGTGCCCTGGGTTAGAGGACACGATAAAGGCTTATTAATGCCGTTTTTATCGGTATCACCAAAAAATGGATAAAACTCCGAAAGCCGCTCGCAATACATCAGCATCCAGAGTTTTCTCATTTTGCCACTAACCCTTGCCTATTCCACCTATTCACGCCCAGTAAAGCATTTTTTCGATAAAACGTGTTTTAGCTTCGATTGTGCCGGCAGGGTTTTTTATATAAGCCACGACATCTTTGGTGTTGTGGCGGTTCTCATGGGACAATGGGTCGCCATGGCTCAAAATTTTGCTTGCAGAGCCTGCGCCCACTCCAATTATGCTGCCCCTGTCAGACATCATCGAGATATTATAGAAGGATTCATGGCCTTTTAAGCTATAGCCTACGTTTTCTGCTGAAGAGGCTGCATATTTCTGCTTGTACAAGTAGTACGGTTCAAACCCTGCGGTTGACAAGATGGCCCGCATCTCGTCATGTAGGCTGGACACGTCAAGTTGATTGCCTGTCACAGCGTCCAAGGGCAGCTCGCTGTTTCTTTTCTTGGCGAGGGAATGGAGGGTGATAGACTGGGGGGAGAGGGACATGACATCCCTTAAGCTTTTAATAGCGCTCTGGCGGCTCTCATGCTCCAACCCCAATAGCAAATCACAGTTGATAGTGCTGTAGCCCAGCTGTTTGCAGTTCTCGATTGCTTTGGCGAACAACTCGTTTGCGATATGCCTGTTGGACGCTTCGAGGGCGGCAGCAGTAGTTGTTTGGGGATTTATGCAAACCCTGTTTGCGCCCAAATGGCGCGTTATGGCAAGCTTTTCAATGGTAGAAGTGTCTGCCCTGCCAGCTTCGATTGTCACTTCCGCTCCGCCAGCAAGCAACGGGGAGATTAGCCCCATAAGGCGCCCAAGCTGCTTTTCTGAAAGCACTGTAGGGGTTCCTCCGCCAATATAGGCGCTTACTACCGTCATGCCTTTTCCAGAAAGCAGCGGGCTGACAGCCTCAATTTCCCTCTCTAAGCTGTCCAAGTACTTTTCAAGCAGCGCACGATCATTTGTCACTATAGAGGGAAAAGAGCAATATGTGCATTTTGAAGGGCAGATAGGGATGTTGGCGTAAATAGAGACCTGCTTCTCATTTATGCCAAGGCCAAAAAGCTGGTTTTGGTAAGTCTCTTCCACAAGGCTCATTTTTGGCTCGCTTATCAAATAGTTGCGGGCAAAATAATTCCTTGCCGCTTCTTTTGAAAACCCCGAGCGAATAAGCATGTCGTACTTCTTCACAGGTTTTACCCCTGTGAGCGCCCCCCATGCCATTGGCTTGCCTGAAATGCCTGCCAAGAGCTTGTACACAGCCAGCTTGGCAGTCTGTGAGGGTCCTTCGCCGCAATAAGGGATGAATGCCTCGTTTGCGCCCATTGAGGAAAATGCGCCTTCGTTGCTGGTCGACACATATACAGCCCCTTCCAAAAAACTGTAAGGTGTGAGGATTTCTGTAATAGATGATTCATTGAGCCCTTCTTGGGCGTGCAGTTCCAGCATATCACCTTTCCTTAAGGTATGGATTGAACTTCTTCTCATATCCCATCGTTGTCAGTTCGCCATGTCCAGGATATATAACGCAATCATTAACGAGCATTCCTGTTAATAGTTTTAATGATTCTTCAATTTGCCCGGGTTTGGCATCCCCTAAATCAGTTCGGCCAATGCTGCCGCGAAATAGTGTGTCTCCTGAAAAAAGGATCCCTGGCGCATAGAAGCAAACAGAGCCCCGGGTGTGGCCGGGGGTGAAAATGGTCTGCAGGGTTTCATCCCCGAATTTGATCAGGTCTCTGTCCTCCAAAGCGATGTCGGCATCCGGAGACCTTTTGGCTTCTTGCCCAAAAAGGAAAGGCTTGGCTTTTACCAAGTCAGGTACGGTTGGCGCGTCTATGCTGCTCATGGCGATTTTTGCGCCGTATTCGTCTTTCAAGCGCCTCGCCCCCATTACATGGTCAACATGGATATGGGTCAAAAGCACGTATTCCAATGTAGATCCCATCTGCTTGATTGCGGCATCGATCTTTTTGTCGTTTGTCGCAGGGTCAATGGCTACGCACTTGCCTTTTGATGATGCTATGTAGCAATTTGTGGCAAGCACGCCAACAGTTATTTTTTCAATTTCCATCAAATATTCCCGGCGCAAACCTCATTGCTAGCGAGCGAAATTGGTTTGGCGCGCATCTCCTTGTAGGTAATATATTTTGGGCTCAATTTAGGCTTATAAACAAAACCATGCATTGCTTCTCAAGGGTCATTTTCCAGCAGTATAGTCACAGGTCCATCGTTTTCGATTGATACAAGCAAGTCAGCCCCAAAGATGCCCCGCTTAGTGGCTACTCCAAGCCCTTCAAGCATGCCGGAAAACAAGGCGAAGAGTTTTTGGGCTTGCCCATATTCCATTGCGCTTGAAAAAGATGGGCGCATGCCGCTCTTTTTGGTCTCAGCATATAAGGTGAACTGGCTTGCCAGCAGGATTTCGCCCCCTGTTTGCAATATCGACTTGTTCATCTTTCCCGAGCTATCCTCGAAAATCCGAAGCCCGGCAATTTTTTTAGCCATTGCCATTGCTGTCTCTTGGCTGTCATTGGGACCAAAACCTGCAAAAACAACCAAGCCGTGGCTGATCTCGGCAATAGTTTCGCCTCCAGCCAAGATTAGCGAGTTCTTGGAGCGCTGCAATAGGGCTTTCATTCCCCCTCCTCGTCAATGTCAAAGTTCAGGCGGTAGGTCAGCGTGGTGTTCTCTGAATCTGCGCCGATTGAAGCCGAGTTCTCTGTGTATATCATGGCATCTTCCCCGTTTTGCCAGAAAATATGGCCTGTAAGCCGGGTGTTGGTTGTCAATTGGGCTTTCAAGGATGTGCCCAGGCTATATATCCAGATTGACTGGGCAGGTTGCAAATCTGTGGCCCTCGTGGCATAAGCGATATAGTTGCCCTTTGGGCTGACGCTGATCCTCTCCACCATGTCTTGGAAAATTACGCTGTTTTCGCTTGTGGACAAGTTGTAGGCATATACCTGGTCCTGGCCGCCTGTTGTGGAGGATTTGGCATAGAACGCAGTAGACAGGACCTCCGAATAAGTGAAGTCCATCACGTTTATATCGATGCTTGCCAGCTGTGGCGAAGCATCTGCAAGTTTTATGGAGTAAAGGGAGGTATTCGTCTTGTTGGCTTGGGATACACTAGCCAGTATCAATATAGTAGCGTTTTTGACTGACAAGCTCATTCTCTTGGCAGACAGCCCGGCAGGCAAAGCCATCACGATTGTCGGCTTTCCATTGTCATATACCAGCTCGTTTGAGCTGTTGATGAAGTAGACTCCGCCGGAGCTGGTGACAAAGGGGATTGTCGCGCCCAAGTCGGCGCTGCCGACCATAGTCCTGCTTGCCCCGTCTGAGGTTGTTTTGTTTAGCACGCTTTTGTTGAGATCCTGGTTTCTCTCAACAAAGTAGATAATGGGCTGGGAGCTTTCAAACTCGATTCTCGCAGCCGGGAATTGCTTGCCCTCAATGCTCAAGGGGTCTATGAGACCATTTCTATACATGGCAAGCTCATAGGAGGCGGTGCCGTCCGGGCTGTCGCTGTAAGGGTAAGTTATAACCCCAATCCCGGAAGGCGGGTCATAGGCCAAGACAGAGCCTTTGAAGATTGTCTCCAGGCTCCTTACTTGGGCAAATGATTTTTTTGTAGGGTTGCTTGCAGAGCCTGCGCTGTCGTAAACTATAAATACTCCCTCTTGACGAGAGCATGACATTAGGCAAGATGCAAAAACGGCGAGCATCGCCGCCAACATTAAGTTCTTCTTGAGTCGATTAGCCATTTTATGCTCCTTGGCTCTCTTTTTTTTGTGTGATAGGCAGTTTGACAGTAAAAAGAGTACCTTGCTCAGGCATGCTTTCTACATTGATGATGCCGTTGTGGTAGTTGACAATGTTTTTCACAATTGACAGGCCAAGGCCAACCCCGCCTCCGCGAAGCCTGTTCCTGTCTTCCTCAACTCTGTAGAAGGTGTCAAATATCCGGTCCCGCTTGTTTTCAGGGATCCCTTCGCCGTAGTCCCTGACATCGATCTCAAGGTATTCCTCATCATTGCTGGCAAGCACCCTGACCACATCGTCAGGGTTTGAGTACTTGACAGCATTGTCAATTATGTTGATTAGCACTTGCTTGATCCTGTCCCTGTCAGCCCTTATCAGCGGCAACTCCACCCTTGAGTAAGTGACAACAACCCTCTTTTCAGCGGCTTTCACATTCATCTCGCTGACTGACTCGAAAATCAGCTCGTCAGGCTCAAAATCAGTGAAGATATAATCAAAGCCGGTTTTTGACGAGTTTACACTCAACAAATCGTTGACCAGCCGCAAAAGCCGCTCTGTCTCTTTTTTAGTGGTGTCCAGCGCTTTTTCTGTCAATTCCTTGTTGTCTACGCCGCGCCTTTGGAGCATGTCGATATAGCCGGTGATTGTGGTCAGCGGCGTCCGCAACTCGTGCGAGATGCTGCTGATGAATTTTTGCTGCTCAAGCTCCATTTTCCGGATTGGCGTGATGTCTTTGATGACGATTAGCGCGCCGTCCTCCGTGTTTGGGTTTGCCACTAGGCTTGCGCTGATAAGATAATTTTTATCTTCATAGGCAAATTCGGTCATCAAATGCTCTTTGCTGGTCGTGACCTTGTGGATCACTTGGTCGAGGTGGCTCACAATTGCGAAATAGTCAACATCGCTTGGAAAAAACTCGTTGAACTTGTCATTGGTCGTAAATGTCACATTGCTTAAGTTGACTGCGATAACCGCATCCTGCATTGAGGATATCAAGCTGAGCAGTTTGTCTTTTTCGTAGCTTAATGCCTCTATGTTGGACTCAATTTTATCAGCCATGGATCTGTAGCCTTGCATTAAATCCATTATTTCATCGTTGACTGAGTAGACGATATCGAGTTTAGGAAGGGAATCCCCATCTTCCATCTGCCTCATAGTCGCAGCTATTGCAGAGATGGGGGCAAAGATCTTTTTGTATGTGGCATTAAACAGAAACATGCAGACTACCGCGACAACCGCGCCGGCAACGCAAAATATCGCGACTGTCCTATTCAAGATGCTGTAGATGGCGGTGGTTGGATAGTATAAAGCCAACGCCCCTACGATCTCGCCATCGATCGCCATTGGAGAGAAAAAAATCATGTAGCTGGCGCCTGAGACTTTTGTGAGCACATATCCGCTTGTGTTTTGGCTGATTGAAGCCATGACAAAGCTGGAGACATCCCCTTCTTCCACATCAGTAAGGGTTGAAGCCAACACAGTGGCATGGGCATCGAAAATCTGCGCTTTGTACGAGTAGGCCTGGTGGACATTCTCCACTATCTGCAGCGCCACGCGCCGATACGCCGCTTGGGGGGTAGTTGTGTCCTCTTCGATGCCCCTCAAGCTTTCAGTCATCATCAGCGACACCCCCTTCGCAGACAAAAGCAAGTTTGAAGCCCTCTCTGATACAGCGTAGGAGTACAGCCCGTTCGCCAGGGCGACGCAGGTCGCAGCTAAAAGCAGAAAAGCTATCAACCCGTTAGTAGCCAACATTTTGGCCTTGAATCTCATTATTAGCTTCCGCTTTCCGACAAGTTGCGCATTTTGTAGCCAATGCCAAAAACAGTGTCTATAAGCTTCTCCTCCATCACAGAGCCAAGCTTTTTGCGCAGCCTCTGGATGTGCATGTCAATTGACCGTGTGTCGACTTGGAAATCTGTGATGCCCAACTCCTTTGCGATAGCCTCCCTGGAGAAAGCCTTGTTGATGTTTGTCAAAAAAAGCTTGAGGATGTCAAACTCTGTTGCTGTCAAATGCAGCTCAACATCCTGCACTTTCGCCTCTTGGCTGTCTGGATACAAGACAAGAGGCCCGTTTGCCAGCTCGCTGGTTGCCCTCCTGCTTGCCTCGATTATGTCATATCGCCTCAGCAGGGCTTCAATGCGGGCAAGAAGCTCCCCTAAGTCAAAGGGCTTTGTTATATAATCGTCAGCGCCAGTCTTTAAGCCAAATATCTTGTCGTCTGTCTCTATCTTTGCAGTAAGCATTATTACAGGCACATCGCTTAGCTTGCGTATCATTGAGCACACTTCAATCCCGTCAATCCCTGGAAGCATCAAGTCAAGCAGAACCAAGTCTGGTTTGCCCGACTCGAACTTGCTGATTGCGTCGTAACCGTCAAAAGCAGCCTCGCAGATGTAACCTTCCATTGACAATTCTAGGGCCAAGAGCTCGCTGATATTCACTTCATCGTCTACAACTAGGATTTTCTTTTGCATCCTACAACCTCGTTTGCTCTACATTTATTCTCAACTTGATTATAGCGCTTTTCGCCGTTCTTTTCTAATCTTTGCTACATAGCCTGGTTTTGGCTTTTGCGCCGAGGCGACTAAAAGAGGCGCCATGTGGGCAACAGATCTCCCACTTCTCCAAACGACGTGGTATACTTGGCACATATAATAATAAAGAAAGCGGTGGTATTGCAAATGTCAATGGGCGTTTCATTCATTGGCTTTGGGAATATGGCGCAAGCGATTGCCAAGGGCTTGCTTTCCGGCGGGATCTGCGAGCCTGGTGATGTGTTTGTCTACGATATAGCCTCAGGGCCTGCAAAAATTGCGGCAAGTTTGGGGTTTTCTATTTGCGCCTCCGGGTTGGAGGCAGCAGGAAATGCCCCATTTGTGTTTTTGTGTGTCAAACCTGCCCAAGCCCTGGAAGTATGCAGGGAGATTTCGGGCGAAATGGATTCTAAAGTGTTGGTCAGCATAGCGGCAGGGGTCCAAGTGGGGCAAATTGAAGCTGCCCTTGGGCAGCGCGGCAGTGTGGTCAGGGTTATGCCAAACTTGCCTGCGACAGTCGGGGCTGCTGCCAGCGCCGTTTGTGTGCCCAAGCTGGGGGACGAGTCCCTATGGCCATACAGCCAAGTAAATTTGGTGTTCGCTTCCCTTGGAAAGGTTTTTACGATAGTGGAAGGCCAAATGGACGCTTTCGTTAGCTTGGCGGGCTCCTCGCCTGCAATGGTGTTTATGTTAGTGAACTCGATGGCCGATGCTGGTGTGGCATTGGGGATACCCCGAAGGGAGGCTATCGAGATGTCTGCCGCAGCTGTTTTTGGGTCAGCGAAGCTGGTTTTGGAGTCCGGCGAGCATCCAATGCTCCTAAAAGACATGGTTTGCTCACCAGCAGGGACTACAATCGAGATGGTCAGGTCATTGGAATCAGATCGCTTCCCTTCAGCCATAATCGAAGCGCTGGTCGCATGCCACGACAAATGCAAGCTTTTATGACTGGCTGGAAAGAGGCGCAAAACCAATGAGCGATGATGCCCTGAAGAGAAAAATAGAAAACCTGCCGTCACTTCCTGGTGTATACAAAATGAAAGATAGCGGCGGCGACATTATATATGTTGGAAAGGCCAAATCGCTGAAAAACCGGGTCAGGAGCTATTTTACGCCCCAATCAGCCGCAAGCTCTGCAAAGGGGGCGATGTTGGCGGCCAAAATTAAAGATATCGACTATATAGTGACTGACAGCGAAGTGGAAGCTTTGCTTCTTGAGTGCAACTTGATAAAAGCGCACAAGCCTTTTTACAACATTATGCTCAAAGACGACAAGACATTTCCTTTCATCAACTTGACAACAGAAGAAAACTACCCCAGGGTTCTTTTTACACGGACAAGGAAAATTGGCGTAGGCAGCAAGTTTTTTGGCCCGTACCATAATGCGGCGGCAGCGCGGAATGTTGTTGACAACATAAATTTGGTATACCCTTTGCAATCATGCGCGAAAAAGACTGCCCCAGGGAAAAAAGTGGGGGCGCCTTGCCTTTACTACCACATTGGCCAGTGCCTCGGCTGCTGCACAGGCCAAGTCCCAATCGGGGAGTATGGGGAGATTGCCAGCTGTGTTGCCGGCATTTTGTCAGGCAAGCACAATATATATATCGACAAGCTGAAGGAGCGCATGGGCCAAGAAGCCCAAAAGCAGAACTATGAGTTGGCGGGGGTGTTTAAGGAAGCCATCCAATCTGCCGAGTCTATCTTTGATGAAAGGCAAAAGATAGACTCGGCAAACGGCTCCAGCAGGGATCTTATCGCCATCGCATTTGACGACACTGAGGCATGCGCCCAAGTTTTTAAAGTCAGGGATGGCAAGCTTGCCTTTACGGAAGAGCGCTCAATGCGGGTTTCCGGAGAGGATTTAGCGGAAATACTGTCCTTTTTCCTGCTGCAGTACTACTTCTCCTCAGAAATCCCAAGTGAAATTGTAGTACAGCTGCTGCCTGAGGGCAGCCAAGCCATCCAAGACGCGCTTTCTAGCCAGCGGGGGGCAAAAGCTGCCTTGGTTGTGCCTGCCCGCGGGGACAAAGCCCGCCTTTTAAAGCTCGCAGAATCAAATGCGGCTATGCGTATCGACTTGAAACGCTCCAGGAAAGAAAATGCGCAAAACAAGATTGACAAGTCCTTGGCGCAGATAAGCTCTGCTTTGAATGTTGGATGCGCTCTTGGCAGGATTGAGGCGTTTGATATATCAAACACAGGCTCAAGCGAGATTGTAGCTAGCATGGTTGTTTATGAGAATGGGAAAAAAGCCCCAAAACAGTACAGGAAATTCCGCATCAGGCATGTAAAAGCCCAAGATGATTATGGGGCTTTGGCTGAAGTGCTGTTCCGCCGCCTAAGCCGGGCCAAGGATGAGGAAGAGAGCGGCGCCGCAAACCCAAAATTTTTGCCCCTTCCCGATTTGATGCTGATGGACGGGGGGACCAGCCATATAAATGTGGCCAAGAATGTTGTTGGCATGTTTGGATATAGGATTGCCATCGCCGGCATGGTCAAAGACTCCCGCCACAAAATCAGGGGGCTGGTTAATGCCGATGGCGAGGAGATGCCAATCAGCCAGCTAAAGGATGCTTCAAAACTCTTGTCGCAGATCAGTGAAGAGGTCCACCGCAGCGCCAAGGCTTACCATGACACTTTGCGCTCCTCAAGCATGTCCAAAAGCGTGCTGACGGATATTGAGGGGATTGGCCAAAAACGCTCTGTTGAGCTCCTTGGCTATTTCGGGTCAATTGAGGCAATTATGGCAGCCTCCCCCGAGGAATTGGCAAAAGCCCCAGGGATGAGCCAAAAAGCGGCCCAAGCGGTATTTAGCTATTTCTCGCAAAGCTCTTTGCGCTCTTGACGAGTTTTGCCCTTTCGTCAAGAGCCATGGCAACCATCATGGCAATGGACCCTGCCAATGCGCTTACCAGCCCTAGGCCGGATCCATGCATATGCCCTGTCTTGGTCGCGGGGGATGTGACCCCGACTATTGAAAAATCTCCGCAAAGTATGCTGCCGGCAGCGAGGACAGGGGAATTTGAGATGATGATCTGCCCGGGTTCGGCGAAATCGCAGATACCTGCGTCTATTGCCCAGATGCTTTTTTGGGGGTGCAAAACCTTTGCGGCGTCAATGGAAAAGGCCAAGTTCTCGCGATGCACAGGCCGCTTAAGCGCGCCATACACAGGAAAGCGGGTGAGCAAGGAGATAGCGTCACCGCATAAAGGGCCGAGGCAATCCTCGACAACTTTGTCTGTCCCGATACATAAAAAAAGGGGCTCTCTCTCCATGAGCGCGCCTATCTGTTTTGCAGCGAGAGCCAGGCTTTCGAAATCTTGCATTTTCGCAGTGATTACAGTGTTTATAGAACCCATTTGGCATCTCCTTTGGCCATTATGGTGGAATTAGTTTGCACATTTTAGCGAAAGGGGCCAATTTGCCACGCAAAGGCGCCAAAAGCTGTGATAGAATAGCCCTGCCAGGGCAAAATTAACTGGAATACAAAAAAAGGGAAAAATATAATTGTTTATAGACAAAGTGACAATAGATGTTTCAAGCGGCAGGGGGGGCGACGGCGCTGTCTCTTTCCGCAGGGAAAAGTACGTGCCCATGGGAGGCCCTGACGGCGGCGACGGCGGCAGGGGAGGGGATATAGTCCTTGAGAGCGATGCCAGCCTCAATTCCTTGGGCAATTTCAGGTTCCAAAAAAAATTCCAGGCCGCCCACGGTGAAAACGGCACGGGCAACAACCGCTCTGGAAAAGACGCTAAAAGCCTGTGCATAAAAGTCCCTGTGGGCACAGTTGTCTTTGACGAAAAGACAGGCTATCTGCTTTATGATTTCACTGAGGACGGCCAAAGTTATGTCGTAGCCGCCGGTGGCAGGGGAGGCAACGGAAACCAGCACTATGCCAACGCTACAAGGCAAGCTCCAAGGTTCTCAAAGCCCGGGGACGAGTCTGTCAAGAAAAAGCTGATTTTGGAGCTCAAGACAATAGCTGACGTGGGGCTAGTGGGATTCCCCAATGTGGGCAAATCCACCTTGCTGTCAAAAATCACCAATGCCAAACCTAAGATCGCAAATTACCATTTCACAACTCTTTCGCCCAACTTGGGGATTGTGGCCTACAAAGATGCCGATGATTTCGTGGTTGCTGACATCCCTGGCTTGATCGAAGGCGCAAGCGAAGGAGTAGGCCTCGGCCATGACTTCCTGCGCCATATTGAGCGCACAAAAATGATTGTGCATATTATCGACGCCTCCGGCTCTGAGGGCAGGGACCCCATAGAAGATTTTGGGAAAATCAACGCCGAATTGGCTGGCTACTCCCAAAAACTTGCAGAGCGCGTCCAAGTGGTGGCGTTGAACAAATGTGATTTGATCAGCTCCTCCCAAGCTTCAAAAATCAAAAGCCATTTTGCTGCCTTGGGCTATGATGTGTTTGCTATATCCGCAGCAACGGGAAAAGGAGTTGGCGAGTTGCTAGATTTTGTCATATCTATACTGCCGGGGATTGAAAGTGAGGTGCTGTTCTTCACTGAGGAGGACATCGAGATTTATTCCCCAGCTCCTGTCCAAGAGTATGAAACCAAAGTTGAGAATGGCATCTACTATCTTAGCGGCATAATGCCCACACGGCTGCTGCGCTCGGTGAACCTTTCAGATTACGAGTCTTCCACTTACTTTGCAAGGGTGCTCAAAGGCAAAGGCATCCTAAAAGAGCTGGAAGATTTGGGGATGAAGGACGGTGACACCTTGAATGTCTGCGGGTTTAGTTTCGAGTATTACAGCTGAGGAGAAAAAGAATTGTTGACAAGCAAGCAAAGAAGCTATCTGAGATCGGTAGCCAACACAAAACGCGACGATGTGATCGTTGGCAAGGAGTCCATGTCAGGCAATGTAATAGATAAAATCCAAGAAGCGCTATATAACGGGGAGCTGGTAAAAATAAAACTGCTCCAAACATGCCCCGATGGTGTGGCCGAATGCGCTGCCCGGCTCCAGGAACAAACCGGATGCGACATAATCGGCACAATTGGCCGTAAAATTATAGCCTATAAGCAAAACCCGGATAAAGCGGCAATCCAGCTGCCGGATGGCAAGCTATGACAACCCCGTCCCGTATCGGGGTTTTGGGTGGCAGCTTCGACCCTCCCCATATCGGGCATGGGAGCCTGGCGTCTCTTGCCATAACTGCCGCAAACCTTGAGAAAGTTGTGATGGTGCCTTCAGGCGACCATCCGTTCAAGCTGCATTTGGGGCAAACAAAACGCCAACGCTTTGAAATGTGCGAGCTGTTCGCATCGCTGAGGACAGGAATAGAGGTTTCGGCAATTGAGGTGGAAAAGCAAGGGGTTTGCTATACATGCGACACCCTCCTCGAGTTGCAACAGATATATGGCCCCAGGCTCTGTTTTGTCGCCGGTTCGGATTTGCTTTTTGAGTTGTCCGCTTGGAAAAGCCCAGAGCTGGTCTTTGGGCGGGCAGATTTTATTGTTTTCGCCAGGGAGGGGCAAAAAAACTGGCGGGATGGCGCCATTGCCGCAACCCAGATGCTTCAAAACGAGTTTAATGCGAACATCGAGCTCGTATTTGAGAATGTGCCCCAGATGGTTTCATCGAGCCAAATCCGGGAGGATGTCCATAAATGGAGCCATCTATTGGATTTAGAGGTGTATGAATACATCGTAAAAAACAGGATGTACGAAATCGGCTAGACACAAGGATTATTATGGAAAACCAACGATTCGGCGCTAATGCGCTGGGCTACGAACAGATAAACAAGAAACTAAAAGAGAGCTTGGAGAGCGAGCGGCTCCAGCATAGCTTTGGCACGGCAGACACTGCGAGGATGTATGCAAAACAGCTAGGTTTTGACGAAGAGCAGGCTTACCTTGCAGGCATTTTGCATGACTGCGCAAAGCGTTTGCCAGCCAAAAGCATGGCTGAGCTTGCAGCTGGCAGCGGCATGGAAGTCGACGAAATCCAGTTGCAAAACCCGTCATTGCTCCACAGCCATGCGGGCGCGGTTCTTGCCAAAAGCGAGTATGGGGTTGATGATGAGCAAATACTAATGGCGATAAAATACCATACGACAGGCAGGGCGGGCATGGGGCTTTTGGAGAAAATTATTTTTCTCGCTGACTTGACAGAGCCAGTCAGGGATTTTGAGGATGTTGAGGAGATCAGGGAAATGGCAGCTGTTGATTTTGACAGGGCTGTGTTGATGGCCCTCGACGCGTCCATTGCCAGTGTCATCAAAAAAGGCGGCCTGTTGCACCCTCATTCAATAGAGGCGCGCGATTATATAGCCAGCCAAATGGACGCGGCGACATGATAGCCGCATTCTCAAGGATATCATTAAGTTTTGGATCCCAAACTCTTTTTGAGGGGGTTTCTGCAACCGTCCAAGAGGGCGCGAAAATCGGGCTTGTAGGCGCAAACGGATCCGGAAAATCTACTCTTTTGAAAATCATCGCCGGACATTCGGAGGCCGACAGCGGGACGGTCTCTTTTGCAGAGGGGGCAAAGCCCGCATTGCTCCAACAAGAATCTGCCGACTCTGGCAAAACCGTTTTTGAAGAGGCTTTGGATGCGTTTTCTGCCCTTCTCGAGGAAGAAAAGGCGCTGGAGCGCTTGTCCCTGGCTATGCAAACGGAAACCGGGGAAGAAGAGCTGGGGCGCTTGGCAGCATCCTACACCAGGCGTTTTGACGCCTTTAGTGAAAATAAAGGCTTGTATTTCAGGTCCTTTGCCGAAGGGGTGCTCAAAGGGTTGGGGTTTGGCGCCGAGCTGCAGCAAAGAAGCTCCTCGCAACTGAGCTCAGGCCAGCGGATGAGGCTCTCCCTGGCAAAAATCTTGATGTCAGAGCCAGGCTTGATGCTCCTTGACGAGCCAACCAACTACTTGGACATACAAGCGTCTGCTTGGCTGGAGAGTTTTTTGTCTACATACAAAAAAGCGTTTATTGTGGTGTCCCATGACCGGTATTTCCTTGACAAAGCCGCAAGCGAAATATGGGATTTGGAAAACAAGTCCCTAGCTGTCTACAAATGTGGATACTCAAGTTATATCAGCCAAAAAAGAGAGCGGGAGGAGGCGGCTGGGAAAAAGAGGATGATTGCCAATGCCCAAGCAGAAAAAGAGCTTGAAATCATTGCCAGGCTGAAATCTTTCAACAGGGAAAAGTCAGTCAAGCAAGCCAGGAGCCGAGAAAAAAAGCTGGCCAAAATCCAAGTTGACGAGATTCCTTTAAAACCCCATTCTGCCCAGATCAATTTTGAGGCAAAGAGGTCTACAGCGAAGCTTGCATTGGACTGTGAGGAGCTTTGGGTCGGATATGGCGGCAAAGCAGTGGCAGGTCCATTCAATTTCCAGATGTTGCCTTCCGACAGGATCGGTTTTGCTGCAGGAAACGCCGAAGGCAAGAGCACTTTTTTGAAAACTATTGCCGGTATGCTTGCGCCTGTTTCCGGCAGCTTTGAGTTGGGCAGAGGCGTCAACCCGGTTTACTTAAGCCACGAATGGGAAGGGATGGACCCCTCGAACACCCTGCTTGGGGAGCTTTCCAAAAAAAGCGGCCAAGACACCAGCATCCTAAGAAACCTGCTTGCGGGAATGCTCTTTCGGGGCGAGCAGGTATACAAGCTGGTAGGCGACTTGTCAGGGGGGGAGAGGGCAAGGATGGCGCTGGCCCTTGCCATGCTTCAAGACGCGAACCTGCTGTTGCTAGACGAGCCGACCAACCACTTGGATATACAGTCGAAAGAGGCTTTTGAGGAGGCTTTGCTTGGATACAATGGCGCTGTGATTGTAGCGAGCCACGATAGGTACTTGCTTCGGGCTATTTCAAAACGATCTTTGTTTATTGAAGATTCAAAGCCTGTCATCTTCGAGGACGGGTATGACGCTGCCCTGGTTTCTTTGGAGCAGATGCGCCAGATAAAGGCGCCTGAAGGCCAAGGGAAGGAGGCGCAGAGCGCAAAGCGTCAGCCAAGCAAGCCGGCAGCCAGCAAAAATGCCATCCGCAAAGCAGAGTTGAGGCTTGGCGCGATTGAAGAGGAGATAGGCGGGTTGCAGGGGAAGATAAGCGAAATCGAGGAAGAGATGCTGCAAGCAGTTTTTTTTGTTGACAACAGCCAGGCTTTGGCAAAGCTCGATTTTATCGAGGAGTCAAAAAAAATAATTGCCGAGCTAGAGGACGAGTGGATCGAGTGCGCCCACTTTCTGGAGTCAGCGCTCGGCGAATAGGAGCTGGATATCCAATTCAACAAGGCTGTGCGCTTTCACAACCAGGCTTGCAATCTCCTTGTAAGCCTCCCTCATTTCGATGATGGACTCGAGCGCCTCCTCGTCTTCTATGCTCAAATCGGGCTCATCATCTTCCCCAAAATACAGCCCGAATCCTGGCAGCCTGGCTTTTTCCTCTTCATAGCCCTCTCCAAAATATTCTTCCAAAAAAGCCTCGCCATCACTATTAGTTGTGATGGCATCAAAGTCGATCCTGGTTTCCGCCTCCCCGGTAAAATCAACGGCGAGGGTGTAGAAAACCTCTTCATTGGCTTCGCTTGCCACTACTTTTGAGTATGTCCCCGCTAGCCCAATAGCTCTTTGCCCGTCAATGCCGTGGGGCAGCCTGGGCATGATCGTGTCCAAGAGCGCCATATAGTCTGTATAGCAAGCGAAAGCCGCAGCCTGCGCGTCGTCAGTCAAGGTGTTTTTTTGGTTTTGGATAAGCATGCTGTAGAGGTGGCGGCGCTCCGACTCTGATATCAGCGTCCTTGTCGCAAGCTCATTTGCTTCTTCGTCCTTTATCTCTGCTATGAATTGCCCGTCTATGTCAAAATAGGCAAAGAAGACTGAATTTATAATCCCATTTTTCACAGTCACCTGCATTGCAAAACCTAATCCCTCCGGATTTAAGTGCTGGGAATATGCGATGTATATTCCGTCGGCATATTTGTTGGCCAGCTCCCCTACGACAATGTTGCCCTCTTCATCGGTTTGCAGGCTTTGCTGGCAACCAGGCAAAAAGGCAAGTATCGCAACTAAAACCAGCATTGCGGCGATTTTTGTGCTATTTTTGGGGTTGCAGATTTTTGGCTGCTTTTTGCAGTGGCTCATCAAACCCTCCTTGTCCATGTGCCTATCCTTGTTGTATAATGTGCCCATGGCAGTGTTCGCCTGTTGAACTGAATTCTATTTGGAGGACAAAATGTCCAATTATTTGTTTGAGACCTCAGGGGTTTGCTCCCAAGCCATAAGCTTCTCGATCCAAGGCGACTCGATAGCGAATATCCAGATTCTTGGCGGTTGCAACGGAAACCTGAAAGCAGTGTCGAGGCTTGTAGAGTCCATGCCCGCATCAAAAGCCGTTTCAATAATGAAAGGGATAACATGCGGCGACAAGGCGACTTCATGCCCTGACCAGCTGGCGAACGCAATAGAGCTTGCAATCCGCGCAGAAAAAACCAAAGCGCTAAAAAATAGTGTCTTTGATGTTTGAATACATCACGATGGATGTCTCTGTGGTGCCGAAAGCCTGGATTTTTTCTATGAGCAAAGCCAAATGCTCTGTGTCTTCCACAAAGGCTTTGATAATAAGGGAATACTGGCCCGTTACATAGTAAAATTCGCTGATCCCCTCGGTGACTTGGGCAAACTCGACAAAATCATTGTAGTTGCTAGCTGGAATATCCAGGTTAATATACACTGTAATTTCAAGGCCCAGCTTTTTCTCATTAATTATGGCCCTATAGCCGGTGATTGTGCCGTTTGCCTCGAGGCGCCTGACTCTTTCGGCGACTGCTGGCGCTGACAGTTTCAACTCTGATGCCAAATCCTTCATTGTGATCCTGCCGTTCATGCCCAGCTTCTTTAGGATCATTTTGTCAATCTCATCCAATATTTTGCACCATTGGCGCAGGAGCCCCCGCTCCCTAAGCAGAGGGGAATGCGCCGCCTCCTTATTGGGGTGTAGTGTTAAATTAATGCCTGGACCGCTTGCGCCAAAGCTGATGGCCGCTTAAGATAAAACAGCTTTGCCTATGCTGCCAGGTTTTGTTTGCCCCAAGAGCCAGCATTGCGCGCGCAGCAATTCCAGTGCCCTCAAAGTCCGCATGATGCAGTGGCATCAATAGCAGCCGACTATGTATCGCAAGCAAACCATAGGCCGCCTCTTCCCAGGCAGGCAAGTTGGCGGCATCGATTTTGGGCAAATCCATAAATATATGGTTTAATTATACCATACTGCATGGCTTATAAAGCCAGGCTGGCCAACTTTGCTGCTTGTAGCTTTCTTTCACAAATATGCCAATTCTTAGAAAATAGCTTGCCCATATTTTAATATCTTGGTAAAATGAATAGACATAAATAGTCACTTTTTGATATTTATGTTTATAATTTCACTATCGGATGGCATATGGAAGACTCGATTTTATTAGAAGATAACCAAGAGCTGCATGTTACATTATTTTCAAGTTTTTCAGTGAGGCTGGGCTCCTATGACATAGTCGACTATTTAGGGAGCTCAAAGAAAAAAGCCGAACTGCTGGCGTTCCTAGTATTAAACAAGGACAAGCCAATCCAAGCATTCGACCTTTATGATGTGCTATGGCCAAACGATGAGAACTCTAACCCTGAAAGCTCCCTTAAAACACTAATGAGCCGCTTGAGGGCGAACTTGGACGAGTTTGGCTTGAAAACAGCTATCGTCACCAAAAAGGGTTTCTACTCTTGGAACCCGAAGATACCATGCAATATCGATGTGTTTGAGTTTACCGCTTTGGCTGATGAACTCAAAGGCGCCAGCAACTTGACTGAGCAAAATGAGCAGAAATTCAAAAGGGCTATAGCTATATACACCGGTGATTTGCTCCCCAGCCTTGCCCTGTCCTCTTGGGTAGTGTCAAAGAGCATGTTATACCACAATTTGTACTTGGACATCCTATATTCCTATGCATCATTGCTCTCCTCCAACGACAGGCTTTCAGAGACTGTCCACTATTGCAAAATGGGCCTTGACATCGACCCAAACGATTACCGCTTGTCACTTGAGCTTATTGGGACGCTGATCAAACTCGGCAAGACCAGGGAAGCCCTCACCCAGTACAAGAAATCCGGCGCAGGCTCAAACGACTTGGGCATGCCCCCATTCGAGGAGATGGACAGCTACTACAAGAAGCTCATAAAAATCGACACACAAGCCTCCTTGGACATCGACTCTATTCTTGTAGACCTCTTTGAAGAGGAAGAAGGCGCGTATATCTGCGATTACGCCATATTCAAAGTGATTTACCAGATTAACATGCGGAATATGAAACGCTTGGGCACATCCATGTTCCTTGCCTTGATCACCATCGATTGCCAAGAAGCCGACTTGATGCTTGTAGACAAAGTGATGGAAATCCTGGCAGACACTTTGCGCGGCAGCTTGCGGCGAGGCGACACAATCGCCCGCTACAGCATAAACCAATTTGCCCTCCTCTTGCCCACTGTCAACCACCAGACAGGCCACAGGGTTCTCGAGAGGATCAAAAAGGACTTTTTCCAGCGTTGCGCATCAAGCCAAATCAGCATGAACTTCAAGCTAAGGCCTGTTGGATATTTGTTGTAGGCCAAGCAAGAAAAATGCAAAACAGAATTTCTAGCAAAAAAAACCAGCCCCGGTTGGCTTTTTTTGCGTTTGCCGGGTTTCTTGCCTAGTTGAAAAGATAATTTTTCATGCAATTCCACTTTCCATTTCTGGCATTTGCATTTAGAATAGCAGTAAAAATGCGGCGAACGCCTGCAAAGGAGATTCCACAATGGGCGCAACAGATTATTTCGAAAAGACATATGGAAAATACATGGCAAAACTACCGAGCAAAGACGCATATCTTGAGCGCATCGGGCTTGGCGGTGTGGAAATTCCGCTGACAAAGGAAGGCTTGGATCTGGTCCAGTTTAAACATCTTTGTTCCGTGCCATTTGAGAACCTAGACATTTTTGATTTTGGAAAGGACATTGATTTTGGCATTGAGGGGTTGTTCGAGAAAATTGTAGCCAGAAAGCGGGGAGGTTATTGCTTCGAGCTCAACGCCCTCTATACAGCCCTTCTCGAAGAAATTGGTTTTGAAGTCTATCCTATCGGTGTGCGGCTTGTGGTTGGGGGAGGAGGGTTTCTCCCGCCTATTAACCATAGGGGAGCGATTGTAGTCATTGGCGGCAAGAGGCATTTTGCTGATGTTGGTTGCGGAAGCGTGACCGCGGCGGGAGAGTCTGTTTGCATCGACGAGGATAGTGTGCAGATAATCAGGGGCTTTAATTTCAGGGTGGAGGACAGGGGCCGAGGGAATAAAGCGCTTATCTCTGTCTCTGATGAAGGCGAACGAGACATGTTCATTTTCAATCCGGAGCCATTCAATATTCTTGATTTTATCGCTGCAAACTCTTATATGTCCCGCACTGGCTTCAGGGCTAAGCGGATTGCCAATCTGCGCACTGAGTCAGGCAGCGTTTCGGTCGACGGGGATATCTTGAGAAGGTACATAAACGGGCAAAAGTCCGAGACTCCTTTAGAGTCTGCCCAAGAGGCATATAACGCTTTGACGGAAATCTTCGGAATGGAGATAAGCGAGCCCCTCTCTGAGTCTCCCTTCAGCCAGGCCTAGAATCGGCAATATCCAAAGAAGCCGCTTTTGCGGCTTCTTTGTCCTGCCATTTTTTTCACTAATGCTTCCAGTGGCTGCAAAACCATAATCAAAAAACAACTGGAAGGTCGGCATTCGCACAAGCGCCGCCAATCCCTTTCTCCAAGAGTTGTTTAATGGAAACTTGGGCATAGTTTCTATATAAAGCACTTTTTTGCAGCCAGCCAATATTTTGTGTATTGATTTTGCAGCCAATATATAATATCCCGATGCTGCCATTTTTGATAATGAATTAAACCAGAGCATATCCTGCATGTGCGTAGGGGATGCTTGTCGGAGCATTTAATATTGTGCCCAAAAATAATATATGGCATAGAAAAACCGGGCAAAGGCTATTGCATAAATCCGATAACTTTTGTATGATATAAAAAACAAAAAATGAGAGGTCATTTATGGCAATAAATAAGGAAATGTCAATTACAGATTGTGTGAGCCAGTTTCCAGAGACAGCAAGGATATTTATGATGTTTGGCATGGGGTGTGTTGGCTGTGCCGCAGCTACCTATGAATCTATAGAGCAAGGCGCGACAGTGCATGAATTGGATGTCGACATTCTGGTTGATGCCTTGAACGCTATTGTGGCATAGGCCGCAAAAAGATATTAAGCAACAAGCAAGGGGATGCCGCCAGGCATCCCCTTGCTTGTTGCTGCTTTGCGGCGCCCAACGCTCAATTTCAGCTGGTTATTGCAAGCCCGAAAAAAAAGATCAAAGCCCCGCATACGAGGCCTGCAGCCATGCCTTTGTTGCGGAAATTTGCTGACACTACGTCCCCTATCTCGAAAATGGATATGTAAACAAGCATGCCTGCGGATGCTGCCATAAGGGACGCGGACAAAAGCGAGCCGGCAAGGCTAAGGCCAAGGGCTCCAACAACAAGCCCGCCCATCATGGGGCTTGCGATGAGGCTTAGCAATATTAGGGATGTTTCCAGGTTATTCCCGGAGTTGGAATATGCGCCTCCAATAACCAAGCCGAAAGGGAAGCTGTGAAGGCCGGATGAAAGGCTGAACATTATAGCGAGCCTTGGGTTGGCCATGTATGCCACGTAAATAGCCGCCCCTTCTACAATGTTGTGGATTAAGAAAGCCAAGCTGGATATTACGCCGATGTGCTCCAATGCGGTGTGGCTGTCCCTGCCAAGCCCATGGTTGTGGGGCAATGCCCAGTCCATGGCCTTAAGGAGCGCTATGCCGGCAAGAAAGCTGAGGGCTATGTGCATCAATGAGCCGCAGCTGGTGAAAAACACGCTTGCGAGCTTGTATGATTCAGGCAGCAGCTCTGTAAAAGCCAGAGTCAGCATCGTGCTGAACGATAGCCCGAATGCGAATTCCAGCCTTGCGCCCAAGGTGTTTGACAGGTGGGCAGCCAAAACGCCCGCAAAAATGAAAAATCCGTTTAGGAAGCAGACGAGCAAGGCTCTAGTGTCCATAATTATTTCCCATTAAAAAATGATTATTTTCCGGTATGCATAAAATGTAGAAAACGGTTTCATATTGTGCAAATAGCTGGTTACACTAATGTTTCAAAACCGTTTCAAACAGAAATATTATATTAAAGCGTGTAATATAGTCAATTACTGTGATTATTTGACATTATTATTATAATGCCTTAAATAAATTGCTAAATTGCGACATTCTATTGTAAAATATATGTAGCGTGTAAACCCCAGATAAACGTGGAAAGGCATTTTATACATAATATGCAAAAGTTTAATCGTTTTTCAAATGCCTACTATGGGATAGTACTTTTTTTCCCGCGAAAATTATGTCAATTGCTCGCTTTGTGCATGGAAGGGCTTTTGATCTTCGTGCAAGACTGCATAAGCATGGCGGGAACCCTGATGGTAGTAATTATCGCTCTATTGCTGCCTGTTGGGGTGTATTTCGCGTTTCACACTGGTATTGACTTGGCAAGGGGCGTAGAGTTTTGGCAGGCTGCCAATATTGGCCTTACAATGGTTTTTTTCTGTTTCCCCCTTGCTTTGATGACTTTTGTCTTAATAGCCTCTCTTGTGAGCGAGCGAAAAGCCAAATAAGCTTTTGGGGCCTACTCTGTACTCTACTATATTCCCATTTTTGCGGGATGATGCCCCCTTATCCAAAAACAGCGGCAAAGGCTGCTGCTAGGCAGGGCAGGGGCTGTTCCTTCCTAACTTGCCTTCACCAAAGCCAATAATGTGCTGCCGGTTTCGATTCTTGTAGCCCGGTGTCTCTTCCACGAGTTTTTCAGACCATTTCTTGGGGCAGGCAGGCGGATGCAGGCATGAAGAGCAACACTATAAGCCAGAATCAAGCTATTTTTCATGTTTCAAATTATTCTGTGAAAATTGCATTCCACGCAAATATTATCGGTTGTGCGTCCAAGCCCGTGCTTTGGTTTTTGCTAAGTCCGCTGGAATCCCCAGCGGCTATTTTCTTGCCTTTGGGTTGCACAAGCCAGAATATGATGATGTTTTTTAAGATCAGCGCCAACATGTTCATCTGGATCCAGTGGATGAACAAAGCTGGCATAATTCTCTTGCTTGCCAATGCAGGCCGTTATGAGGATATGCTGCGTCAGGAGCAGCAAAACACTTTTTATCCTGCTGATTCGTATAGTTGCCCAAAATTTTTGTGCAGCCTGGGCGGGATGGCTGCCCGCTCTTCTATATGTCTTTATATCTAGGCTATTTCCAGATTAACATAGGGAAATAGCATCCTTGCCTTGAACTTGAAGAAAGGCAGGGATGGCAGCAAAGAGGAGGATCGCGAATTAAAAACCTGCCGCCAATTAAAAAACCTGCCGCCCTATGCAGAAGGCGGCAGGCCTTTATAGCAAATGAAAGCTAAACTATGCTGCTTAGCCCTCCGTCGATTGCAAGGAATTGCCCGTTCAGATAGTGGGCTCCTTCACTGGCGAGGAAAGCAAGTATTGGGGAGGCGTCCTCATAGGGGTCGCCCACATAGCCGACAGGCACAGCTTGCGCCAAGCCCGCAAGGGCAGCCCTGCCTTGGTCGCTTGTCAAGAACGAGTCAGCTTTTGTTACTGGCAAGAAACAGTTTGTGATTACGCCAAATGGGCCAAACTCCTTGGCGCACAGCCTGGTTAGCGCTATTATTGCGGCTTTTGCCATGCTGTAAGCAGTAAAGCCGACTGTCGCGCTCATTGCCGCCCCTGAAGCGCAAGTGATTATGCGCCCGTAGTTTTGCTCTTTGAAATATGGCATGCATTTTTGCACAAGCAGCATAGTGTAAATTGGCCCGCCATCAAAGTGCTCGAGCGCATTAGCCCTGTCAGTATCCATTGTATAGCGCTGGTCTCCAAGCCCGGCTTGCGCTATGCAGGCCAGGATGTCTATTCTCCCAAAATTGTCCGCGCAGGCTTTTACAATCTTGTCTAGATCCTCCTCATTAAGCACATCGCATTTCACAGGGATGATTTTCCCTGGAAACCCTCGCTCTTCAGCCGTCTTTGCAAGCTCCTCTAGATTCTCAAGCCGGCGGGCGGCAGCTATTACATCAGCGCCTTCCTCGGCAAAGCGCAGCGCAGCTCCATATCCTGCCCCAGAGCTTGCCCCGACTACAATAGCTTTTCTTCCGTCTAAAAGACCCATGTTCATTCTCCAATTCTAAAGTGTCGCTCAAAATATTGTATTGCTTGCTGTATAACTTAAATTATAAAAAATCCTGGGTATCCAGTCAAGAAATTTTAGGTATCTAAGAAAAAATAGAATCAAACTCTAATCTAACACCAGCCTTCCCATCGCCTGGAAATCTTTAATATGACTAAAGTTGCATTGCGCTTCCAGCAAAATGCTGCAAAACTCACAAGGTTTGATGCACACAACATTTCCTTTGCCTGCCTGTGGGCTGCTTGCTATGCGCGGCGCAGTGCAGTGGGAGAAAAATTGGGCACCTTCGCTGGCAATATTTCTCGTGTTTTGCCTAGCCAACCAAGGCATTGTGCCAGGCTTCGCTATAGGCCGCTAAAGCGCCATCGTGCGTGAAGCAGATGGTTATTGGCGTCATTCTGAAAAGCGGATTGATGAGATTATAGAATCGATAGCCTTCAAGTTTCCATCAGATATCGAATTGTCTTGGGCAAATATGAACACATATGCTCTTCTTTGTGTCTTCAGCGCGTATACAACGGCTTCTCTTGGCTCTGAACCCGTTGTTCCTGCCAAATGGATGCGCCTGTATTGCGCTTCCCCCCCCAAAGCTTCGTCTTCCGCTTCCGATAGGATTTGCGCCTCGTTGATGCCGACGACTTCGGGGAAAGCCAGAGCCGTGCCAACAGCCTCATTCAAGGAGATGAGCATATCCTCTATCACAGTCACATGTATAGACAACCCGTCAGTGGTATAGTATGCGCTTTTAGACTTTTCATGGATGCTGTCCCATCTGGATGATGTCCTATATTGGATTTCAGCGAGTTTGTTAGTGGCGTCATAGTTGCTGCAAGAGCACAAGGCGCAAAATGCTATAATAACAAGGCTGGCAGGTGCAATTCTTCTAATAGCAGGTCTGGCAGACAAATTCTCCATAAAACACTCCATTGTATATATAGATATTATAGCAAACAGCAGCACGAATGCAATGATACAGGGCTCGATGCCCTGCTGCAAAGACAAGTTTTCGTTTTTTTTAGGCGCCTGTTGGGCACACTAAACGCTATTTCCAAACAAGCAACTGTGTTATAATTCTCAAAGCAGCAAAATATAGAAAGAGAAAAAATCTCGACAAGGGGGCAAAATTGAGAATCCTCCTTTTAACCGGGATGCTAGCCAGCGGCAAAAGCATCGCCCTCAGGGTTCTCCAAGACCTGGGATATTATTGTATTGACAATCTCCCTCCAGCACTAATAAAGCCATTCATTGAAATTGCAAAAAACAGCACTCCCCAGATTGAAAATGTGGCAATAGTAGTTGATATGCGCGGAGAGGCTTTTTTCTCGTCTTTGAACGAATCCATTGAATTTCTGTCAAACGCAGGGGATTTCACTGTCTTTTTCTTTGATGCCAACGACGAAGTCTTGATCGGCCGATACAAGCTGCAGAGGCGCAAACACTTGCGTGCGGGCAGTGAGCGCATTGAGGAGACAATACTGCGGGAGAGGGCGTTCCTCGAGCCGCTAAAAGGTTTGGCTGATTATGTGATTGACACATCAGAAACTACAGACAAGCAGCTTACAGAAAAGCTCGTCACACTCCTCAGCGATCCCGGCCAGCTGTCTATAGAGTTGATATTTGTTTCCTTTGGCTTTAAATATGGCATACTGAGGGACGCTGATATAGTAATGGATGTGAGGTTTTTGCCAAACCCGTATTATGACGAGGATTTGCGGAATCTTAGCGGCACTGATGAGAAGGTTGCCGCCTTTGTGCTTAGTGACCAAAAAACGACAGACTTCCTCAGCCACTTCATGCCTATGCTTGAATTTTTAGTGCCCCACTTTGTCACGGAAGGCAAACGGCAGCTTGTGGTCGGAATCGGGTGCTCAGGCGGCAGGCACCGCTCTGTTGCTATCACAGAGTATGTCGCCACCAGCATGGACCACAGCAAAAACAAAATCCAAATCCGCCACAGGGATATATCCAAGGACAATTATGGTGATTAGCGAGCATCTTTCAGACAAAAAAATAGTGTTGATCGGTGGCGGCACAGGCAGCTCCGTCTTCCTGAAGAGCCTGAAACAGTACACAAAAAACATCACAGCAATCGTGGCTGTTTCCGATGACGGAGGCAGCACAGGCTTCATCCGGTCAAGATTTAACATTGTAGCGCCCGGGGACATACGCAACTGCATCGTCGCATTGGCCGACGAGGAGTCCCCCATCAAAGAGCTGATGGATGTGCGCTTCACTGAAGGCCCTTTCAAGAAACAGAGTTTTGGCAATATTATGCTGGCAGCAATGAACAAGGTGACTAACAACTTTCCTCTAGCAGTCAAGCATGTCAGCGAAGCGCTCGCCATAACAGGGAAAGTGCTTCCTGTAACCACAGAGAATGTGGTTTTGAAAGCGTTGGCCTCCACTGGCAAAACGATACGGGGCGAGTCCAGGATATCGGCTTATTGCGCCCGGAAAAATTGCCGTATCGAAATGGTGCGCCTGGTGCCTGAACATGCTATGGTATTCCCGGAATGCTTGCAAGCTGTCGGGGAGGCGGACATAATACTCCTTTGCCCAGGCAGCCTCTATACCTCTTTGATACCAAACCTGCTTGTGGGAGGCATGCAAGAAGCGCTGTCAGAAAGCAAAGCGAGCAAGTATTGGGTAATGAACATCATGACGCAAAATGGCGAGACTATCGGCTATTCCTTGGCAGAGCATGTGCGCGCCCTCAAAGCCCATGCCAAGGCTATTGATTTGTGTGATATCGCAGGGACAATTATTTACAATACCAACATACTGCCCTCCACAGCTCTACATATGTATAATCTTGAAGGCGCGCGCCAAGTCGCGATAGACTTGGATGACCCAATCTTGTCGGGATACAAGTGTGTTGGTGTTGACAGCGCAATCTCTGTTGACGGGGTTATAAGGCATGACCCCGATCCAGTTTGGCGGGCGATAATTGATATGGAAAACGGCGCCAGCTAGGGCAGTTTCCATGGGGGAGGCAGCTCATGGCATCCAGCGGATATTGCTGCATGCCAAATGGGCAGGGAGCAGCTCTCTTGCTATCTTTGCCTGTCGACAAGCCCTCTATTGGAAGGACAAAACGTAAACATACCTTAATAATAATAACTGCAACAGTAGCAACCGCTTTGGTTTTAGCCATGTTTAGTTATCCTGTTTGCCTGATGCTTAATATCGCAATGCGGCGGCGCAATCCAGCCGGCAGCTTGCAGCATTTGGGCTAGCAGAGATTTTAGGAATTTGAAAACAGCTCTTAGTTTCAAAAAAAGAGGCTAAAGAGCCTCCGCAAGCCCAAATGGTTTGCTTTTTTTATGCTTTTTGTGTATTTTTGTGAGACAAGCTATTGTTTATAGTATATCAAAATGATAGAATTTTTCCGGCAGTTAAGCCATATTTTTTATAGTTGGAGACAATTGTTTGAAAATTTTTGTTGTAAATTGCGGAAGCTCTTCTTTGAAATACCAGTTTATTGACACCGAAACGCGCGAGGTTCTCGCTTCCGGGTTGGCAGAGCGTATCGGGCCAAGTTCAACAGGCGAGTTTACCCACAAGCCATTGGGAAAAGAGCCAGTGGTGAAGCAAGTCACTATGTCAGAGCATTCTGTGGCAGTCAGCCTTGCCCTTGAGCACTTGGCAAACCCGGATTTTGGCGTTGTCTCATCCCTTGGCGATATCGACGCTATCGGCCACAGGGTTGTCCATGGGGGCGTGAATTACAGTGAAAGCGTGCTCATTGATGAGGCGGCAATTGATGTCATCAAGGGTAATATCCCTTTATCGCCCCTGCACAACCCGGCAAATTTGATGGGTATTGAAGCCTGCGCAAGGATACTGCCATCCCTGCCGCAAGTAGCTGTGTTTGACACAGCATTCCACCAGACTATGCCAGAGGTGGCGTATGTTTACCCGATACCTTACGAGTATTATGAAAAGCATAAATTGAGAAAATACGGTTTCCATGGCACTTCCCACAGGTATGTTGCAATGAGGGCTATTGACATGCTCCAAAAGGCAGGCATGCCTACATCCAGGATTATCACATGCCATTTGGGCAATGGATCCAGCTGCGCGGCAGTGCTCAACGGAAAATGCATCGACACCAGCATGGGCTTGACTCCTCTCGAAGGCCTTGCAATGGGCACTAGGAGCGGCTCTATTGATCCTGCTATTATCAAGTTCCTTTGCGAGACAGAAGGTTTGTCATTGGCTGAGGTCGATGAGATCTTGAATAAAAAATCTGGAATGTATGGCATCAGCAAAGGCCTCTCCAATGATTTTCGTGATTTGATAGCCGCAGCCGAAGGCGGGAATGCCTTGGCCCAGCTAGCCCTTGACATCTTTTTCTACCGGGTGCGGGCGGTAATCGGCTCATATGCCGCAGCGCTTGGCGGTGTTGACGCAATAGTCTTCACAGCCGGGGTAGGGGAGAACTCTTCTTTTGCAAGGGAAAAAATCCTTGAAGGAACAGGTTTTCTAGGTGTTGAGCTTGATTATGCCGCCAATAATAGCCAGTGCGGCGAATCTGATGTTTCCACCCCTGGGGCAAAGGCGAGAGTGCTTGTTGTCCCGACAAATGAGGAGTTGATGATCGCACTTGACACACAGCAGGTAGTAAATAATTCCAGCAAGTAACCGCAAGCCGGCAAGCTGCTTTTTGGCATATAATTGCCGGCTAAGAATTGTTTGCTTGACATGGCTTGCCTGCTGCTATATAATCGTATCGCGTGATTTGGAGCTGTTTTTTTATTGGCAGTTCCGGGGAGGATCTAAAATGGCAGTACCAAAGAAAAGACAATCAAGGTCTAGAAGAAACAAAAGGCGCGCTAATTTCAAGCTTGCCATGCCTGCAATAACCCCATGCCCGAGTTGCGGCGCAGCAAAGCTTTCCCATAGGGTTTGCCTAAGTTGCGGCACTTACAAAGGAGTCGCAGTATTTGAGGTCAAAAAGGATAAATAGCCGCTAAAAGCTGCGATGAGCGGCTTTTTTCTTATTTTTTGAAAAATGTCTGAAAGAAAGAGGTTTAGCATATGAGCATTTATCTTGATGTGTCCGGCGGCGATAATCCTCTCGAGGTTTTGAAAGGCGCATTGCTCGCCAAGAAAGAGGGCTTGTTGTCCGACATAGCCCTTATAGGGAATAAAGAAACAATTATCAAATCGCTTGAAGGCTTGCAAGCAAAAGCAGATGATTATGAAATTATTGATGCTCCAGAAGAGATCAGCATGGGGGAGGATCCTGCCAAGGCTGTGAGGAGCAAGAAAAACTCTGCCATTGTCGTAGGCTGTTCATTGATCAAAGGCAAAGACGATGCCGCTTTTTTGTCAGCTGGGAGCACAGGCGCGGTTTTGGCTGGCGCGCTGATGTATACAGGCCGCATCAAGGGGATCTTGCGTCCTGCAATGGGTGTAGCCCTCCCGGGCAAGAAACCTGTGCTGCTCATCGACAATGGCGCCAACGCTGATTGCAAAGCCGAGTATTTCCCCCAATTTGCTTATATGGGCACCGCATATGCAAAGAGCGTATTTGGAGTTGCGTCTCCGAGAATCGGCCTTCTCAACATAGGCGCTGAGGAAGGCAAGGGCAGCATGCTCGTCAAAGAAGCATACGAGCTATTAAAACCCAACCCTCTCTTTGTGGGGAATGTTGAGCCAAAAGAGCTGCTTGACGGTGTAGTGGATATAGCGGTCTGTGACGGGTTTACAGGCAATGCTGTGCTCAAGGCTATGGAAGGCGCGCTCAATTACGCCGCTGGTATTGTAAAAGCTACCCTCAAGTCGGGTGCGGCAGGAATGGCTGCAGGTTTGCTGGTTCAAGGCAAGCTGAAAAAAGCCTTCAGCGCTGTCTCAGACCAGGCAGTGGGCGCAGCCCCTTTCCTGGGTGTTGATGGCTGCGTGATGAAAGCCCATGGCGCAAGCGATTCAATGGCTATCAAGAGCGCTCTGTTCTTGGCTGATGCGTTTGCAAAAAACAAGGCAATATCCACAATAAAGGAATTATTGGCCGAATAGGCGGATTCCTTGGCGCAATAATCCCGACTATAGCCAACTTGGCGCATTGCCAGTTGTTTATTGTTGTGATAGAATCAAAAAACGAAGCACTACATATATTTTTCCAATGGAGGCTAGAATGATCTTAGATAGGATTAAGCAATTAGTTTCATCACAGTTAGGTATCGCTGAAGACGAGATCACTTTGGAGACAAGGTTTATTGACGATCTGGGGGCAGATTCCCTTGACGTGATGGAAATGGTGATGGCTTTTGAGCTTGAATTTGGAATTGAAGTTGATGAGACTGCCCTTGAGAGCATCAGGCAGGTTAAAGACGTTGTAGCATATTTCGAGGCGCTTCAGCCCTAGCGCATCCCAACTTGGCCCCACAGCAACGGGTTGCGGTTGGCAAGCAATAAACAGCCAAAATGCAGGAGGAACGATTGGATCGGCTTCAGGATAGAATAGGTTATTGTTTCAAAGATATGTCGTTATTGGAGACTTCTTTGACCCATAGCTCGGCAGTGAACGAGTTCAAGAAAGAGAGCAACCAGCGCCTTGAATTTTTGGGGGACGCTGTAATGCAATTGGCAGTCAGCTCTTTTATATTTTTAAATTTGCCGGAATTGGATGAAGGCGCGCTGTCAAAGACACGCTCCCTGATTGTTTGCGCTGATTCCCTTTTTATTGCTGCAAAAAAGATAGGGCTCCACGATTTTTTGATCTTGGGAAAAGGCGAGGAGATGAGCGGGGGGCGCAACAAAAAAAATATTGTCGCTGACGCTCTTGAAAGCTTGATTGGCGCGGTATTCCTTGATGGCGGATACGAGGCCGCAGAGAAATTTCTGCTTTCTGCGCTGTCTGATGTGATAAGGATGGCCCTGGCTGGAGAGTTGACATACGACTACAAGACAACGCTCCAAGAGCTGGCCCAGTCCCTTGATGTCGGCAAGCTGAGTTACGAGTTGCTGGGGGTTAACGGGCCTGAGCACGACCAGGTTTTCTGTTCAAGGGCTGTGCTCGGAAAAAGGGTTTTCGGCGAAGCAAATGGGCATAGCCGCAAGCAGTCTGAGCAAAATGCGGCCGAGAACGCTTTGAAAGAGCTTGGAATATGGAGGGTAGGGCTATGAATGCTTAAGCGCGTAGAAATTTTAGGCTTCAAGTCGTTTGGGGCAAAAGTGGCAATTGATTTTGACAGCGAGGTGACTGCCATTGTGGGGCCCAATGGCTCCGGAAAATCCAACATCGTCGACGCGATTTGCTGGGCTCTCGGGGAACAGAAGGTAAAACCCTTGAGGGGCTCGAAGATGGAGGATGTGCTATATTCTGGATCCACTGGCAAACGCCCAGTGGGGCTCGCCCAAGTAAGCCTTTTTATCGATAACACCAACCGCATTCTAGATGTGGATCTTGACGAAGTTGTAGTCACCAGGAAACTCTACCGCTCCGGTGAAAGCGAGTACATAATAAATAAACGCCAGTGCAGGCTCAAGGACATCCTTGAGCTTTTTATGGATACAGGAATTGGCCGTGAAGGTTATTCAATTATCGGACAAGGCCAGATTGACTCCATTGTGATGGCGACACCGCTTGAGCGGCGCCGGATAATCGAGGAGGCTGTTGGCATCGTCAAGCACAAATCTAGGAAACGAGAGGCTGAAAAACGCTTGGATGCCACAAAGCTGAACATGGACAGGTTGTATGACATTGCAAGCGAAGTGGATATGCGGCTGCCATCCTTGTACGCCCAAGCCCAGGCTGCCCTTGAGCACCAAAGCTTGTCAAGCCAGCTTGCCAGTTGCGAAAGCAGGCTTCTTGCGTTCCAAATCCACGAATATGCGGCTAAGGAAGCTAGCCTAAAAGAGTCAATGTCAAAAGCTAACAGCCAGCTTGAAGCTTTTGATGCCCGCATTTCCTCAATCGAGGGAGAAATTGCTAACATTGCTCAAAAGTCAAAAGTGTTTGACACAGAGGAGTTGGCAATCAATGTAGAAATCCTTGGCATAGTGGAGCGCTCTAGCCGGATAGAAGCCAGGCTTGGTTTGCAAGCCGAGCGCATCAGCCAACTTAAAGACCGGACCAATGAGCTGCAGGACACAAAAATTGCTTTGGAAGCCCAGCTTGCCGAGTTCGCGAGCCAGCTTGGGCGCAGCCTGTCTGAGGAAGAGCTGGCCAAAGCCTCATTGGATAAAGCAAAAGCCGAGTTTGAGTATGCGTCTGGGCGCCATTCGAGGATCGAGCAGCTCAAGTCAGAGTACGACTTGGCCCACCATGAAATCTTGGCAGCCAGCCAAAAAATCGCCGCAGAAAAAGAAGACCTGTCGGCAAAGCATATGCATGCCTCATTGGCTGTCGCAGGCATTGAGGCAGACATTGCGCGCATTGAGACTGAGCTTTCAATGCTCCAAGGCAAACTCGTGCATGTGGTGGACAGCTCCTACAAAGAAGCGCAGGATTCCTTTGCCGCCCGCTCCTCCGAGCTTGGGCAAGCCCGCAAAGAGCTTGAGGACCGAAAAAGGACCCTGTCAACACTGGATGGCGCAATTTCCGATGCCATGTCCAAAATCAGCTATAACGCTTCCAGATATGACGCTTTGAAAGGCTATGAAGAATCCTTCGGGGCATACAAGAACGCAGTGCAAAAGATCGGCCAGGCAATGAAAAAAGACCCGTCACTGGCTATTGCAATCGCAGGGCCTGTCGGCGAGGTCATAAAGGTCAAGGACATATACAACACAGCAATATCAAGGGCGCTTGGCGCGTCTATTGAAAATATAATCGTCGACACAGAGCACACTGCAAAGAGGCTCATCAAGATGCTAAAGAAAAACAAATGGGGCAGAATCACTTTCTACCCTATGAACATAATAAGAGGCAGGGCATATGATTTTTCCCGATGTGCAGATATGCCCGGGTACATTGGCAGCGCTGCCGGGCTTGTTGAATGCGAGGCCAAGTACAGGCATATAGTTGATAGCCTTCTTGCCCGGACCTTGGTGGTGGACAACCTTGACAATGCCAACAATATCGCAAAACGGATGAACCACCAATTTAGGATCGCTACATTGGAAGGGGAGGTTTTGTTTCCAGGCGGGGCAATCGTAGGAGGGGCAAGCGCAGGGGTGGACACAGGCGCCTTGGCGCGCCGCTCGGAGATTGACAAGCTTTCCGGCATCCTGGCCAGCCAAAGGCTGGCCTACTCCAAAATGGCTGCCAAGAGGAGCGGGTTGGCGTTTGAATTGGAAGGCGCAGAATCATCGCTCCAATTGGCGATAGAGCGTGCCTCCCAGGCGCGCAGCGAATGTGACTCGCTGCAAGCAGCCTGCCAGGAGCAAACCTTCCAAGCCCAGCTGTCATTAGCGAGGCAAGCAGAGCTGGATAGTCAAATGGCTGCGCAAAAAGCCCAAAAGACTTCTCTAGAAACGCTCATGGAAGGCTACTTGTTTGCTATTGACACAGCTTCGAGGGCAGTTGCTCAAAACGAGGCAAAGCTTTCAGGATATAATTCCAGGCAAGCCCAGGGCGAAGATGCCATGGAAAGCCTGGATTTGAAAGGGAAAGCAGAAATAGCGCTGTTAAAAGCCCAAAGCCGCCTCGAGTCGGCGCAAAACGAGACCAAGCTATTATACAGCCAAATCTTCAAGGCAGAATCTGCGCTATCATCAGCGATTGCTTCCATAGCACAATTCGCCCAAGATATGGAGAAGCTCGAATATGGGGAGCAAGAAATGGCTAGCCAACTGGAAGTGGAGAAAGACCATTCAAGGGAAGTAGAAGGCAAACGCTCCAGGCTATTGGAATTAAAAGCAGGGCAGAGCGCGCTTTCCGCAAAGATGTCTGCAGACTTGGCAGATGAGAGCAAGAAGCGCACAGCACTGTCAGAGCGGATATACAAAATTGGCTCTGATATCAAAAATATCGCGTTTTCAAAGAGTTCTTGCGAAGAGTCGTTGATGTCGAATTATGCCCTCTCCTACGAGGGGTTGGTGCAATCAATCCAAGAGCAGGGCAAGATGGGAGAGTTTGAGGCTCTTGACCAAAAAAGCGAGTCGAAACGCGCAAAGTCCCTGCGTTCCCAAATCGCTGGCCTTGGGCTGGTCAACTTGGCGGCAGTAAGGGAGCATGAGGAGCTCCAGGCAAGAAAAGACGCGATGGATAAACAGCTTGATGATATGCGTGCTTCAATGGAAGATCTGGCACAAATAATCAAAGACTTGGCCGACGCGATGGCCAAAGCGTTCAGGGAAAACTTTGAGGCAATAAACCGGGAGTTCCAAGAAGCATTCACAAAAATGTTCAATGGCGGATCCGCATCCCTCATTCTGCAAGAAAGCGATGAGGGCATGCCCAAAGGCATAGAGATTATCGCAAAACCTGCCAAAACCAACATAAAAAACGTCGCCGCTCTCTCTGGCGGGGAAAAGGCCATGTGCGCTATTGCCCTGGTCATGGCGATTATCAAAATTAAGCCTGCGCCCTTTTGTTTGCTTGACGAGATTGACGCAGCCTTAGACGAATCAAATGTCGAACGGTTTTGCGATTATATCTGTGGGGCAAAGGGCAATAACCAGTTTTTGATAGTGACCCACAAGAGAAAAACAATAGAAGCCGCAAATGTGCTTTGCGGCGTGAGCATGGGGGCAGACGGCTCAAGCAGCTTAGTGAGCCTCAAGCTCTCTGATGTTGAAAGCAGAGGTTTTGCGTATGCCTGACAACAAAATGCAAGCAAGTTTTTTTAGGACAAAGCGGTCTTTGTCTGACAGGATCAAAGGGGTGTTTTCAGCCAGCATCGGCAACGAGCTGTATGACGAGCTTATCGAGGCGCTGGTCTTGTCTGACATCCCCTACCTGGTTGCTGAGGAGATAGTAGAAACTGCAAGAAAAAGCCTGGCGAAAAGCCAAGGCTCAGACGAGGAGGCTGTGAGGCAAGCTGTCGGCGAGGCAGCCTGCCAGCTGCTGGAGTCTGCAGGCCATTGGGAAGGCTTCCAAAAGCCGTCGATTATACTTGTGTGCGGTGTCAATGGCGCAGGCAAGACAACAACCATTGGAAAGCTCGCCAGCCTTTTCCTGGCGGAAGGACACAGCGTGCTCTTAGCTGCAGCCGATACATTTAGGGCTGCGGCAGGGGAGCAGCTGTCGATCTTGGCACAGAGGGCAGGCGCGCCCCTTGTGGGCAGCGCCCAAGGGCAAGATGCGGCAGGCGTTGTGTTTGACGCTATCGCTTCCGCAAAAGCGAGGAGCATTGATTATCTGATATGTGACACTGCCGGCCGCCAACACACAAACAAAAACCTGATGGCTGAGCTCAATAAAATATACCGGGTGGCAGAACGCAACAAAGAGGGCTACAACCTCTATGTGGCTATAGTGCTAGACGCCATGAGCGGGCAAAACTCCATTGCCCAGTTGGAGCTGTTTGGCAATTCCTTGCCAATCGACTCGATATTGCTGACGAAGATGGACGGGTCTGCAAAGGGCGGGGCTATCTTGGGAATGGCAAAGCCGTCAGGGCCCAAGGTGGCGTATATCGGCACAGGTGAGCGCTTGGAGGATTTGGAGCCATTTGACGCAAGGGTTTTCGTTAACGAAATTTTTTCGTAAAAAACAAAACGCCCAAGCAAGATCCAAAGGCGCAATGCGAACAAACCGTACATTGCGCCTTGATCTTTTTGGGGCGCGCATGCTGGAAAAAGATATATAGCATGGAAAAAATAGCTGTATGGAGCCTGTTTTTTTTGCTACATATGAATGTGTGGGTTGAAAAAAGCATTTTTTTCGTGGATACTGTGATTGTAAAGATTGATTCGCATAACAAACAAGGGAGGAAATATTATGTATAAAAACAAACCACACACAAGGATTAAAAACAACCCCTTGCGCACAATCGCGTTGTTGGCGCTAGCTGCCATCATTGCGTTGCCAGGGTCTGCATGCTCGCCGTCACGCTCAATGTCAAATCCGCCTGCAAGCTTTGGCGGTTTGGACACACGGGCATCTGCGTCGCTTACCTTTGGAGAAGATGTCCTCGGGGATGTGGGCTCAGGCGGGGAGCCAGCGCTGACCGAAGATGCGGTTGATTTGGCTCCCGGCAACAAAGTCCTTTCGCTAAAGGATTTTATGGTCCATGCCACTGCTACCCGCAAAGATTTTCTTTCACGCTTAGGGAAAGCTTTTGCGGAAGCCGGTGTCCAGACATCCTATGAAAACGAGATAATCCGTTTGGACACTTTGGAATTCGCAGACTTTTTTATGGTTTATTCTGCCTGGGATGATGGTCCCGAAGCAATCCTAGAGGCTTGGAAGACTATATTTGCTGCCAGCGGCACATGGACAATTGAAGTTGAGGTTAAGGAAAATGATGTCAAACATATGCTCTTGAGCCGCAATGGTATACCCACCGTAGAGTTTGTAGCCAAGTTTTTAGAGCCCACCCAATACTTCTACGGAATTTACCGCACTGTAGACTATAGGCTTGAAATTGACATCGCGCGGACAAGCTTCGGTTTCGCATGCCAAGTTTACGAGCCAGAAACTCCAGCATTGTACCGTTTTGCGTATGCCGATGATGGCAGCAATGACGGAAGCATAGGATACACATTTGACATCAGCCAGCAGCCTGCCGAGTTGACAGGCGATGAGGCTCTGACATTCGCAAGCCATTGGCCGGAGCTTGCTGGCCAGCAAGAAGCCACCTACATAACGGTCATTGGCCCAAGCATGTCAGTGAGCCAGTCAGGGGTTGCCAGCGAGTATCCAATAACCGCTACTGCTCCAATCCTAGACACAATAAACACAACAGACGGAAATATGCAGTCTGACAGCACAGCAACTACCCAAACTGCAAACCCCTATGCCCGCCTTTGGCATGGGTCTGAAGTGTTGGCATCGAATTGGAGCGAGCGGTTTGCTTTGGAGGAAGATGGATCCTTTATCTGGTGCGCTAATGAGATGGATGGCGCCTCAAGGGTGCGTTACCTGGCAGGGGAATGGGAAGTTGTAGGGGGAGAATTGGTGTTGGCTGTCCAAATGATGATTGGATGGGATGGCGGAGAAGTTGTGGAAAACAACGGGATCGCCCATTATGCCAGCTCCCAAGTAATCCTCAACCCGACACTTACGGCAATCCAAGTTGACGAGGTTTTAAGGGTGCCGATCAGCGAAATTTCCCATGATAGCGAGAGGGGGCTTGACACGGTCAAGATAAACGAACTCCAGTGCTGGGATTACTCCAGCCAAAGCGAGGATGCCCTGGTTGGCTTTTGGGAGGCATTTGTCGAGGCATTGTTCAATGAGATGGGCACGATGAATAAATCTGATGTGAATCTGCTTTTGGATTGATGCAAACCAAAGAAATATGTTTAGATTGCGTTCTTTTTTAACAAGCCAATGAAATTTTTTAAGCAGGCAGCCGGTCATATTGATTGGCTGCCTGTTTAGGAGATAAGATAATCTGCCTTCTATTGTATGAAAATTTTGATTGTTGCAAGCACAAGCCAAAGTCAAACTTGCGCATGGAATGCAAATGCAATGATTTCGAGAACATATTGAAAAAACAAACAAGCGGCATGTTTCTCATGAAGGCAAAAACGCAAGGGTTTGCATCCCTCCGTCGCTAGTTAATTTTTTAGTATTCGAATGCTGTTATCCTTTAGAATTTCCATTTTGGGCGCTCGCTGAGTATTCAAGTCGAAGGGCTTCAATCAATGCTGATTGCAAGGCGAAAAATCCGACATAAGCAGCCACGTAAAGAACACTGTGGATAGTGACTTCAAACGGGCCAATAGTGAAGAGCAGCTGCCCAAGAGCATTCCAGACGGATTTGTTATAGAGCGCATTGGCTAAGATAGCAAAAACACCAGATGTTATACTGAAGAGTATAATTTTGGTACTCTTTTTCATTTCAAAACTCCAATCGGCTTATTATTTGTTGCTCTCGGCCAATAATGGGGACGTATCTCGCGCCAGTCCATTTGGCAGGTTGGTTGCATTGCTCGAGAGATGCCTCATAGTTTGATAGAATTAATTGATGCCAAACTGGAAAAGTTTGCTTTTAGTTTGGCTTGTGAGGATAAGAGGGATGTTTAGTATCTCCTCAAAAGAACTGAAATAAATGACAATACAAACATTTGGCAAAATGTGCTCAAGCGCCTTTCGCAAACCTTCCACAGCCTCCGGCAATTATCAGCCCATCCGAATGATCTTTCAACAATCCATCTTTTGGGAAGGACAATGAACATATGGGCCTCGTTGCGCTTGACAACTTCGACAT
>WRIE01000031.1 GCA_009782875.1 Eubacteriaceae bacterium
GGCCCAGGGCTTCTCCCGTTTATAATCCGCTCTGACAAAGCCAGCTCATCTAAAGCTTTTTCAAAAGCGCTGCGTTCATCTGTATTATTGTAGTTTTTTTTACCCCATTTTCGATAATGGCAGCAAACATCCTCCCATTTCGGAAAGTCGTGGGGCAATGCCCTCCATCTGCATCCTTCGCGTAAAACATATAGTATTGCGCAAAAAATATCATACAGGTCATATGTGTATGGCCGTGTTGCTTTGGCGGCTGACTCTAAAAAGGGCTTGATAATCTCGAATTGGTCTCTAGTTATGTCGCTTGGATATTTATTTCTCATATAATGGTAAACAGCCTTTTTAGCGTTATTATACCATTTATCGACATTTTATGGACATATTAAACAGCCTCTTAGCATGGATAAACGAGAAACAAGTCTTGAAGATAAAGAAAATCCGTATAAGTTTGACAAACAGAAACAGACAAGTTTTTCAGAATTGCCCCGCAGTGCTAACGGCTATTTTGACTTAGGTGATTGTATAAGAGCAGCTGTAAAAAATGAATATCCTTTACATTACGAATTGCTCTGTAAAAAAGTTGCACCACTTTACGGGAATGAAAAGGCAACAGTAAAAATCCGCAGAGAGGTTGACAATGCACTAAGATCACTAAAAGGAGTCGTTCGCAAAGGTGACTTCTTCTATCCCGCCATAAATGCGAAAATTATACCGAGAGCCGTTGGCAACACACGCGAAATAAAACATATTAGCATAGATGAGTTGGCTGAGGCGATGTTCATTATAGTATCAAATAGTTATGGGATAATGAAAGACCATTTATTTAAAGCGACTGTGCAGGAATATGGATTTGCTCGTTCTGGAGAAAAAATACAAACAGCTATGCAAAACGCATATAAGGTTTTGCTAAATAGCAAGCGTGCCAAAGAAATAGATGGGAAAGTAGTATTATCCTGAAGTGAAGTAACTTCAGGTCAACTTGACCTGAAGTGCTATCGGCTTTTGATGTGCGCTACTTTATCTGGAATTTCCAAATATCACAAACTATAGGCTTCGATGCCCATCTCCAGCAAGTCGAAAGTATACAGCTTTTCGCCAACTCGACGCCCACATAGGTGCCTGGCTGCTAAAGAAACTTGGATTGAGGCAACATATGACGCTGTAAAAGACAAGACGCTTACAGGCTCTTTGGGACTGCTGCCCTCGCTATCCTGGTAGAGGAGGCTATAAAGATTTGTTGAAGGCAACAGCGCAAATGCCGCTTGCCCCTGCCAGCCTTGGATAGCGCCATGCACTATAGGAATACCTTTTTTTTGGCATGCTTCAAAGAGGGCTTTCCTTGTGCTCTTATTGTCTAGCGCGTCAATCGCGATATCGCAGCCATCGATAAAACCGGGAAGGTTTTGGCTGTCCATGGAAGCGTCAATAGCAGTAAAAACAATTCCAGGGTTGATCAATCGCGCCCTTTCGCTTGCAACCAAAACTTTTCTTCGTTCCATTGAAGCAGTCGTTGCCAAGATTTGCCGGTTTAAATCACTTTCTTGGAAACAGCCTGAATCTGCGGTAGTGATTGCGCCTACGCCAATCCTGGCCAGCAATTCGACCGCATACCCCCCAAGACCTCCACAGCCGGCGACAAAAACATGGCTACGGGCAAGCCTGCTCTGCTCTTCCTCGCTTATAGCCCCAATATTTCTCGATAAATTATTGTCCATCCCAAGCCTTTCTGCAGCGACACTCGATTTTTAGCAATTTTTACTAGTATACCATACAGGCACCTGTCTTAAAGAAACGAAATTGGGGTTGGCTGCTAAAATGCAGGCAACGCAACTAAATGCATAAGCTCTCTTTAGCCAGCGAGCGAATGTGGTCATAGTGGCAAAACAGTAGTGCGTAATGCATAATAATTCGGCCATTGTTGATTTCTAGTTTCATTTTATATCCAGAAAAACCGGGGGGCTTTCAAAAAGTTGGGTTTTGCATAAATATTCGCTCTTCAGCAAGTCCATCCAAATTTTGATGCAGCCAATCTTTGTCCACAATGCAAATTATGAAGAAATGGCTGTTTTATGCCACAGCTTTATACTGCCTACGACAGTATTGGCATATGCTGAGCTAATATTTAACATTGGATCAGAAGGCGTATTAAACGCTCGAGAAATATTGACACCATCAGTGAATCATAATATTTCAAAATAACCAGAATTTCGAGTATTGCACGGAAGTTTGGCAAAATGATATAATATTAAGACCTAGACACGAGCGGGATTCATGCCAAGTAGTTAATAAAGAGACATCCTGCTAGGCGCTTTCCCTGTCGGAGGCTTGGTTCAGCAGCAATTCCGGTTAATCCGGTGTTGCAAGTTTGCCCTAAATACTGTATATAATAAATAGATTGATTTATATGGAGGTACCCTTGGCAAAGATTCTTAGAGCGAACGAAATGAGCAAATGCCTTGGTTGTTTTGCTTGTATGCAATTTTGCGCCTGTGTGAACAAAAAAAACCATTCACTTCAAAAGAGCGCGATCCGGATAAAAGCTCCTGGAGGAATATCTGACCGTTTCGTCGCAGTTGTATGCCAGGGTTGCAGCGAGCCTCCCTGTGCAGAAGTGTGCCCGTCAAATGCATTGACACCGCGCAAAGGCGGCGGGGTTAACCAGGACCCGAAGAAATGCATCGGCTGCAGGCGATGTGAGAATGCCTGTATGGGACATGCGATTACTTATGACATGGAAGAGCATAAACCGATAATATGCGACCACTGCGGGATTTGCGCCAATTTCTGCCCCCATGGCTGCTTGAATATGCAGGAGGTGCCAGATTAATGATTTACAAAGATTACATCCGGGTATTAAACGTTGATATGGCCAGCGAGAGGATATATATTGATGAACGCCAAGACCTTATGCCATATCTTGGAGGGGTTGGAGTCGCCGCGAAATTGCTTGAGGAGAATATGCGCGCAGACCTGCCGCCCCTTGCCCCAGAGCAGCCTATCGTTTTTGCGATCGGGGCAATGGAGACAGTATATCCTGTAATAACTAAAGTCGTCGCGATGTTCATCTCCCCATTGACAGGAGAGCTTGGGGAATCCTATGCAGGCGGGCGCATGGGCATGACCATGTTCCAAGCCGGTTTTGACGCCATTGTAATTACCGGCAGGGCTGTCAGGCCAACATATTTAGCAATAACTGACACTGATGTTGTTTTCCGGGATTCCAGAGTCTTTTGGGGAACAGGCTCAGGCGAGGTTGGGCGCCATATCCGCGAATACGAACAGGACCAAGGCAGCAAGCTTTCAATTATCCGCATTGGCGAAGCTGGTGAAAACCTGGTGAGATTCGCATGTGTCAGTGTCGACCGGTACAGGCATTTTGGGCGGCTGGGTTTAGGCGCGGTCTTTGGCTCAAAACAGCTCAAAGCTATCAGCTTAGACGGCAACCGGAGTATGCCAATCCAGAATTACGCGCCTTATTTCAAAGTGATGCGTGAATTATACAAAAAAGCAACAGAATCAGGATTGATGTCAAAATACCATGATTTGGGCACGCCTGTCAACGTGGAGCCCTTGAGCGCTATTGGAGCCCTTCCTACACTCAATCTCCAAAGCGGCACTTATGAGCATGCTGACAAAATATCAGGCGAAGAGTTCGCCAGCGCGCACTTGGTGCGCAAGCTGGCATGTGTAGGCTGCCCAGTAGGCTGCATCCATATTGGCAGCTACCGCAGGACATTTGCAGAGCATGGATATGAGTACGAATCAGTTGAAGTCGGCTACGACTACGAGCTGATATTCTCTCTGGGCTCATATTTGGGAATTGACAACACCAGGGATGTGCTGGAGCTCATCGAAGAAGTCGAAGTTTGCGGCATGGACGCCATGAGCACCGGTGTTGCCCTCGGATGGGCCACTGAAGCCTTAGAGAAGGGCCTTGTGGGTTTAGATGACACATTGGTGGATTTGAAGTTTGGGCAGTCCCAAGCCTACCGCAAAGCTGTCCGCTATATGAGCGGGGCTGAAAACGAGTTCTACCGCAATTTGGGTTATGGGGTCAAGCATGCCTCCAGCGTATATGGCGGCGAAGACTTTGCTATGCATATCGCAGGCAACGAGATGGCGGGATACCACACTGGCTATGCAGCCATTGCAGGCGCGGCAGTCGGGGCGCGACATTCCCATCTTTGCAACGGCGGATACTCGATAGACCAAGGCCTGAAAGATCCGGATATCGATATAGACGACATGGCAAACGCTATTCTCGAGGAAGAAGTCGAGCGCAACTTGTACAACTCTTTGATAATGTGCCTCTTTGCCCGCAAGATATATGACCGTGACACAGTTATCAGGGCATTGTCCGCTATCGGCCAAGAATTGACAGATGAGGATCTTTCAGCTATCACAAAGCGTATATACGCCACAAAGCTGCGCATAAAGAAAGCATTGAATTTTGATTTAAGCGAAGTCCGCTTGCCGAAACGGTTCTTTGAGACACCGTCAATGCATGGCAAGCTCGATGAAGCTAGGACTTACGAGATTATCGAAAGATACAAGGAAATGATCGCCGAAATGGAGGCGTTTACTTGATAAATGTTACGATCGAGACAGGCCAGTGGGCAAAGGCGTATCTGGCTGAGCGGGTAATGCAAATTAGCTTGCCCCAAGGCACCCAAGCAGGCAACTTGGCAAGTGTGTTGGCTATCGGGGAAGATGACGCAGGGGCTGTGATTGTCAATGGATCGATTGCAAAGCCTGGCCAAATCCTGCAAGATGGTGACAAAATCAAGATGCTTGCATCGATTATTGGTGGATAAAAATAGATAAAAAAGGGAAACGCATTGTTTCGTGCGTTTCCCTTTTTCACGTCCAGGTTAAAATTGCCGCAATTATGCGACAGTTGCCGTGTAGCCTTGGAACTCTACGGCAAACACCATTTTCTCGGTTGTGGCGACAGCCTCGTCATACTCGACTGTAGCGTTGTTGGCCTCCAAGCTGACTTGCACATCGCTGACGCCTTCTACAGACTTGAGCGCGCCATCGACTGCTGCTACGCAGTGATCGCATGACATTCCTTCAATATTTAAAATTGCTTTTGCCATTCCAATACCTCCACATTGTTATATTATAGGAATTATTATAGCCCTCGCAGGGGATATTCTGCAACAAATTTTTGCGCAAACACCCCTTTTTGCCGCAGGAAGCCCTAAGTGGGCAGCTATAGCAAAATTGCAAGCTTGCGCCGCTGAGATTGGCTTCAAACCAGCCTAATTAAGAGCATGTAAGCAAGAGTGCCTGCCGCAATGGAAAAAGGCGTTTTGCCTTTGGCAGCCTGGATAGCCGCTGTCAGTGCCGCGCTTGTAGCGGCGGCGATAGAGCGGCTTGCTTGGGCGGAAAAATCCAAGTCCCGCAAGCAATAAACCACCAACAACCCTATAGCGGCGCTAGGCACAACCTTGCCTAAATACTGCAAGAACGCAAAACTGCCTTTTGCCTTTGAAAGGAGTATAAAAGGCGCCCAGCGGGTGATTTGGGTAGCCAAGGCAGCTAGCCCAATTATTATTGAATACTTAATCGTTGTTTCCATTTACATCCTCCAAGGCTAAGTTGATGTCCAATCCGGCGACCTGTTTTCGAAAGACACTCAGGAATGCCACTATTGCCCCCATAGCAATAGGTATAAAGCTGTCTGCGCCTGCCAGAAGAATCGCGCAAATAGAGGCGCTTGCCCCGATTAGCCCAGCTGCGCAGTTTAGCTTGCTCTTTTTTAGATGCTCGACAAACATCGCGACAAACAATGCGCAAAGGGAGAATTCAATCCCTTCAAGACCAAAGCTGGCCAATGAGCCGGCAAGGGCTCCCAACAAAGTGGCAAATGACCAGTAAAAGTGGTTTAAGGCAGAGACAAAAAAATAGAAATATGCCCGGTTGACATCCTCGGGCGGGTCTACTGAAGTCAACAATGAAAATGTCTCATCGCACAAGGCGAATATCAAATATGGCCTCAAGGCTTTAGAGGCGCTATACTGCCTGCTCAACGAAAGCCCGTAGAAAAAATGCCTTGCATTGATCATTAATGTCAAAAAGAACACGCTAGCCCAGTCTAGGGGCGCCAAAAAGAATGGAGCGCATAAATACTGGGCGCTGCCAGCGAATACTGCCAAGCTGCTAGCCAACGCCCAAACAGCCCCAACGCCAATGCTGTCCATGTACATTCCATAGGCTATGCCGAGGAATAAAAAACCTGTCAACACAGGGACAGTGTGGGGGAAAGCAGCTAGGAGGGCTTTTTTGAGTTCTTTATATGTTTGCATAATATTGCCAAAAAAAAATTGCGGCTAAGTTTTTTTTTAAGGATAGCGCCAAGGCAAGCTTTTGTCCAGAAAAATCGTAGTCGCCATAGCAGTGCGAAATAACTGCCAATCCGATAAAATGCGCTATACAAGAAGCAATCAGCAAATCATTGTTGAAAAAAAAACATAAAAATGTTAAGATTCTAACAAACATGCGCCATGCGCGTTTCTTTTGCATGTAGCAAATTTTCAACCGCCAAAGCGGGCGGAGGTCGCTTTGCCAATATTATTTTGGCTTAGAAGCCCAAAAACAACACGGGCGCGCTATTTCGATACAAGTAAAGGGGAAAAAATGAAAAGAACAAAAAATGTACTTGCCATGCTTCTAGCAATCGCCTTAGTGCTCTGTTCATGTGGCGGTGGAAATACTGCTGACACAGGCCCGATCAAGATCGGTGTCAACTATGAGTTGTCAGGCGCTGTAGCGTCATATGGCATAGACTCTGTAAGGGGAATCCAGATGGCTATCGACGAGATCAATGCCGCTGGAGGGATCAAAGGCAGGACGGTCGAACTGGTTATCTATGACAACACCAGCGAGCCGGCTGAAGCCACATCCTTGGCAGCTAAACTAATGGAGCAAGACAATGTAGTCGCTTGCCTCGGCCCTGCGACATCTGGCAGCTTTAAAGCCACAATCCCAAGCGCACAGTCCAACAAAGTGCCTGTAATCAGCGCTTCTGCAACAGCAGACAAGGAAGTCACAGTTGATGCCAACGGTAACGTCAACGAGTATGTTTTCCGCATCTGCTTCACTGACTCTTTCCAAGGGGTCACCATGGCGAATTTCTCTGCCAATACCCTTAATGCGCAGAACGCTGTAATTTTCATGGATTCAGCAAGCGATTATGCCAAAGGCCTTGCAGAAAGCTACAGGGCTACTTTTGAAGCTTTAGGCGGCAATATTGTCGCTGAAGAAGCGTACGTAGCAGGCGACACTGATTTTAGGGCTGTTTTGACAAAAATCAAAGCGACCAACCCTGAAGTCATGTTTATTCCAGGCTACTATGAGGAAGCAGGGCTAATCATAGCCCAAGCCCGCGAGCAGGGAATTGATATCCCGATACTCGGGGCAGACGGGTTTGACTCTCCGACACTGGCAGACCTTGCCGGAAAAGAAGCGCTAACCGATGTGTTTTTCTCCAACCACTATTCAAGCCTTGACGAATCCCAGAGCGTACAAGACTTCATTGCCGCGTTTAAAGCAGCCAACAACGATGTTGCGCCTAACGCGTTTGAAGCGCTGGGATATGACCTCGGCAACTTTATCGCAGACTGTGTATCAAGAGCCGCCACAATTGACGGAGAAGGCGTCAAAAACGCTATAGCTGAGACAACAAACTTTGTGGGAGTCACAGGCTCATTCTCCATTGGCGCAGACCACAACCCGGTCAAAGCCGTAGTCGTTATAGAGCTTAACAATGGCGAGCAAGTCGGCGCTCAAAGGGTGGAAGTATCACAGTAGTCAAACATACTTTTAATAAGGCAAATTTTGCGGATCAAGCTCAAATTTTGCCTAAACACTTTAAAAAAAGCGGGTAAAAGCTTTGGAAATGTTTTTGCAGCAAATAGTTAATGGTATCTCGTTAGGCAGCATTTACGCGCTTATGGCCCTTGGGTACACGATGGTCTATGGGATCATCAGGCTTATCAATTTCGCCCATGGCGACGTGTTTATGTTAGGGGCGTTTATTGGATTTGCTTTATCGACACGCTTCTCATTCAGCTTCTTTCCCGCTCTGTTGATGTCAATGGCCGCTTGCGCGGCCATTGGCATGGGCATAGAGAGGATCGCATACAGGCCCTTGAGGGAATCATCCAGAATCGCAGCGCTAATCACAGCCATTGGCGTGTCGTTGTTTATTGAATACACGATGATGTACTTTGTAGGCGCCAGGGTGAGGGCATACACCCCGCTGCTGCCAAGCAGCATCTATACATTCAGGGGAGTAATCTTCAGTTTCCAGCAAATTGTCATAATAGCCACTACAGTAGCGTTGATGTTGCTATTAAACTTTATCGTCCTCAAGACAAAGCGTGGAAAAGCCATGCGGGCAGTCGCCGCTGACATGGACGCTGCCCAGTTGATGGGCATTGACATCAACAAAACAATCTCATTCACATTCCTTTTAGGATCCGCCTTGGCGGGCGCGGCAGGAGTGCTTGTCGGCATCTATTACAACTCAATAAACCCGTTGATGGGATCCATGTTGGGAATGAAAGCATTTATTGCCGCTGTTTTTGGCGGTATCGGAAGCATCCCTGGCGCTATGCTTGGAGGCTTGGGCATAGGCATAATCGAGACTATGGTTGCAGGATACGCGAACTCTATGTACAGGGATGCGGCGGTCTTTCTGTTTTTGATCATAATTCTTATTATAAAGCCTACAGGATTGTTAGGCTCAAGCTCTGGAGAGAAGGTGTAGAGCAATGGATGTGCCACGCACTGTTTTCACCAAGAGGAATTTAGTTTGGCTAGCAGTTTGCCTATCTATTTATTTTTTGGTGTTTTTCCTGCGTTCGTATGGGATTTTGGGCAATTACCATGAAATAACTATCGCACAAATATGCATAAATATTATGTTGGCGGTAAGCTTGAACTTGATTGTCGGCTTCACTGGACAGTTCTCCCTGGGCCATGCTGGTTTCATGTCCATAGGCGCATACGCCACATCGCTGGCTTTAAGATCTCGACCTGACACAATCGGGTTTTTAATTGGCATCACTATCGGCTCTGTGCTGGCACTGGTTGTCGGTGTCATTATCGGCATTCCCACATTGCGCCTAAGAGGGGACTATTTGGGCATAGCCACTTTGGGGATGGCTGAGATAATAAGAGTTGTATTTTTAAACCTTAAAATCACAAACGGCGCTGCAGGCCTTATGGGAACTTTCAGGGCAGCAAATTGGACATGGCTGTACCTGCTCACAGTAATGGCAGTGCTTGCTATCAACAACTTTGTCAATTCAAGCCATGGCAGGGCATGCATCTCAATCAGGGAAGACGAGACCGCTTCAGAGGCCATGGGAGTAAACACTACAGCATACAAGATCATCGCCTTTGCTTTTGGCGCCTTTTTTGCAGGGGCGGCAGGGGGATTGTATTCATCATACTTTTATTTCATCAAACCAGATTTGTTTGGTTTCCTAAAGTCGATTGACATGCTCGTTATCGTTGTGCTCGGTGGCCTGGGAAGCATCACAGGAACAATAATTAGCGCTATTTTGCTCAGTTTGCTTACAACAATCCTGCAAGATTTCTCCTCTGTCAGGATGATTGTATACTCGGTGATTCTAGTAATTATTATGCTCTTTAGGCCCCAGGGCTTGATGGGCACAGTAGAGATCTCGCATGTGATTGATAAATTCGCCCGCAAGGACAAAGAAGATGCCAATACTGTCAGTTGAAAACCTAAGCAAGTCTTTTGGAGGGCTGGCTGCTGTTTCCCATGTTAACATGACTTTGGAGAGCCAAGAGCTGGTAGGGCTGATAGGGCCCAACGGGGCAGGGAAGACTACTATCTTCAACCTGCTCACAGGGGTCTACACGCCAACTTCAGGCACAATCACTTTTGCCCCCAATGGCGAGGTTTATGAGATACAGGGCATGAGGCCGCACCAGATAGCCAATCTTGGAATAGCCCGCACTTTCCAGAATATCCGGTTGTTCAAAGATATGACAGTCATCGACAATGTCTTGATTTCGATGCATTCACAATTGTCTTCATCAATCGCCTCCTCCCTATTTCGCACTTCGAAGTTTTACAACAGCGAACGGGAAATGAGAAAAGAGGCCCTCGAGTATTTGTCGATCTTTAACCTAGACAAAAAGCCAAAAGTGCTCGCAAAAAACCTGCCATATGGAGAGCAGCGGCATTTAGAGATTGTGAGGGCATTAGCATCAAAGCCTAGCTTGATCCTTTTGGATGAGCCGGCTGCCGGCATGAACCAAAGCGAGACTTCCCACTTGTCCGCGACTATCCGCCGGCTAAAAAACGAATTCGGGTTGACCATACTCCTTATCGAGCATGACATGTCGCTGGTTATGGAACTGTGCGAGCGTATATACGTCTTGGACTACGGCATGCTAATAAGCCAAGGCTTGCCCAATGAGATAAAAACAGACAAGCGGGTTATAGAGGCTTACCTTGGGGAAGATGCCGCCCGCGACATTGAAACCGGAGGTGAAAGCTGACAAATGCTTGTTATTGAACAGATGGATGTGCACTATGGCATAATACAAGCCATCAAGGGCATCAGCATCACTGTAAACTATGGAGAGGTCGTGTCTTTGATAGGCGCAAACGGCGCAGGGAAGACAACAATACTGCGCACAATTTCGGGCTTGGCCAAACAGAGTGGCGGATCTATCACTTTTGAGGGTGATGATATCACAAAGATGGCTGCCTCGAAACGGGTAGAAGCTGGAATCAGCCATGCTCCGGAAGGCAGAAGGGTGTTCCCTGGAATGAGTGTCTATGAGAATTTGGAGCTTGGGGCGTATTTGTCCAAGGACAAGGCAAAGACAAAGAAATCGATTGAAATGGTTTTTGGGAAGTTTCCACGCCTTGCCCAGAGGGAAAAACAAATGGCGGGGACATTGTCAGGGGGAGAGCAGCAAATGCTTGCCATTGGCAGGGCGCTTATGCTCGATCCGAAAATCCTGCTGCTTGACGAGCCTTCAATGGGGTTGGCGCCGCTTTTAGTGAAGGAAATATTCAACACCATAAAGGAAATTAATTCGTCAGGAACAACAATCCTTCTCGTGGAGCAGAATGCAAGCCAAGCCCTTGCCCTTGCCGACAGGGCATATGTCTTGGAGACAGGAAAGATTGTCTTGTCAGGAAAAGGCGAGGAGCTACTAAAGAGTGATGAGGTGCGCAAAGCGTACCTTGGCGGCTAAACTGGGAGGTAATCGTTTATGCTAGTAAAAGAGCGGATGAGCTCGAATCTGCAGACACTTAGAGAAAGTGTCCAAGTTAGCGAAGCAATGGTCATTTTCAAGGAAAAAGGTTTGAAGAGGATGCCTGTTGTAGATGCTGCGGGGTATCTTGTTGGGATAATCACTAGCGAGGATATCTTGAAGGTTTCACCTACACAAGCCACGTCTTTGAGCATACACGAAATCAATTATATCCTGTCTAAAACCTTTGTATACGATGTAATGCAAAAGCAAGTGGTCACAATCAGCCCTGAGGAACTGATTGAAGAGGCTGCTGTAATGCTTAGGGTGAACAAAATTGGGGCTGTTGTTGTTGTTGAAGGAAAAAAACCCGTTGGCATTCTGACTGAAAGCGACATATTTGACGCATTTATTGATGTCCTGGGGTTTAAGTCACTTGGATCAAGGATATCGATCATCGTCAAAGATGTGCCTGGTGTAATAGCAGATATCGGCGAGGTTTTTAAAAAGCGCAATATGAACATAACCAACATCGCCAATTTTGCCAACGGCACTTATGCCGAAGTTTTGGTGCGCACAGACTCATACGAGATCCAAGGCGTCATGGACGACTTGGAGTCGCTCGGATACGAGATAGATAGCTTGCACCAATACTATTAGAAAGCATAAGCAGCGGACCGGCTAATTAAAATTCCGCAAAGTTATAATTGGCTTTGCGGAATTTTGATTAGCCGGGCGCCCTCGGTTATTTAAAAACCTATCCAACGGCTTATGCTTCCCCAAGCCGCTCTTGGGCTGGCGGGAACAATATCCCTTGACACGTTTCCCTGGCGAGCGGCGTGGAGGCAGTTGTCGCCTATCCACATAACTGCTTAGGGAAATGCTTGCTGCCTCAATTAATTGATATGATGACTATAAAATTGGAGTTATAAAAGGCAAGGCCCAATAAATTCCAAGATAGCAGCTGATCGGAGAACATTACAATAATTGAATAAATACGGAATTGTTGCGAACTAAGTTGGGTTTGCTTGGAAAATAACGAAATCCAGCCCAATAATGTCATTTTGATATTAATCGTGCATGCAATTGTTTGGATAAGCTCAAGAATTATTATATTATTATGTAATGAAATTATCATTACATAAAATAATGGATATTGAGAATTTTAGAATGAGAAAAATAGCAAAAGCAACGATTTGTTTAACTTTAGCGCTTGCAATTTTGGCAATAGCCACAGCATGTACCCCCAAGCCGCCTGCCAACACAAACGGGAATGGCGATGACGGGTTTAAAAAGCTTATTTGGGGCTCGATGACCGAGCCAGTGACTTTGGACCCATTAAGCGCACAAAATACCGCAGACGGCAGAAGCATTCTTTTCAACGTGTTTGAAGGGCTTGTAAAACCAGAGCCAGACGGAAGTTTGTCTAACTGTTTGGCACAGTCCTATGAAATTGACGAGGCCGCCCTTGTCTATACCTTCAGAATCAGGGAAGGGGTTTTGTTCCACAATGGGGCCACCCTGACTGCAGAAGATGTGAAATATTCGATCTTGCAAGCCCAAGAGCAGTCACTTCCTGGGCTGTCTGCGATTGAGGGCATAGATGCCAATGGGATGGATCTTGAAGTTGTGCTTTCTGCCCCTGACACATTCTTCTTGCCCTACTTGACCGTAGGTGTTGTCCCTGATGGATATGAAGACCGCGAAGCCAATCCTGTGGGGACCGGGCCGTTTTATATAGCTTCATACTCCCCACAACAAAACCTTGTGCTTGCAAAACACGAAAGCTATTGGAAAAGCGGTGTGCCTCTCCTTGATGAGGTAGTGGTAAAATTCGCCGCGGACACAGGGGCTCTGCTATCATCCCTGCAAGCAGGGGTGATCGACGGGTCAAACGTGAACTATGTCCAAGCGGGCCAGCTGGATGAATCACAATTCAATTTCACAAATGCCCAGTCAGCTTCAGTGCAAGCGCTCTTCTTGAACAACGCTGTTGAGCCCCTGGACAACATAAACGTGCGCAAAGCCATTGCCTACGCTGTTGACAAGGGGCAAATTGTCCAAACTGTGTTTAACGGGCACGGGACTTTGGCAGGCTCGCCTATGATCCCCGGTTTAAAACAGTACGTCAACAACGATATTGCCGATGCCTATCCTACCGATATCCAAATGGCCAAATCCCTTTTGGAGAAGGCAGGCTACCCTGACGGGTTCGAACTAAAAATAACTATCGCGTCAAACTATACGATGCATGTTGACACTGGCCAAATGATAGTCAACCAACTGGAGCAGATAGGCATCAAGGGGACTATCGAGCTTGTCGATTTGGCTACTTGGCTTTCTTCTACTTATCGTGGAAGGCAGTATGAGGCGACGATAATATCTGTCGATGGCAGCCTTTCCCCTTCAAGCTTTATGTCCCGTTACCAATCGCAGAGCGAAAGCAATTTTGTCAATTACTCAAGCGAAAAGTATGATGAGTTATTCTCTCGGGCCATTGCGGCAATAGATATCGATGAGCGCATCGAGTTATTCAAACAAGCCCAGCAAACACTTTCTGACGATGTTGCCAGCGTGTACCTGCAAGACATCGACAGCATCTGGGCGATCAAAAAAGAGTACTCAGGGATAGTAGATTATCCCATATACGTTTTTGACTTTTCCAAAATCGTGCTTGATTAGATAGGATTATTAAATGAGACAAGTTTTAAGCCGGATAGTATCTTCAATAATAACACTGGCATTGGTTTCTGTGTTGGCGTTTGCGGCTTTTAACATAATACCAGGAGACCCTGCTTTGGTCGCATTGGGCACAGAAGCGAGCCAAGAACAATTGGATGAGCTTAGGGTAAAGTACGGTTATGACAAACCGCCATTTGAGCGTTACTTTTTGTGGCTTTCAGGCCTTGTGAAAGGCCAGCTTGGGGATTCGTTCCGCTACCATAGGTCGATATCGTCCTTGTTAGAGGAGTGCATACCTATAACACTGTGGCTGTCTGCCATTTCCTTGGCTCTGATCCTTGCCATGGGGATTGGCGCCCCTATTGGAGCGGCTATCAGCTCTTCTTTGGAGTTTTCAGCCCGAAGTTCCCCAGCCAGGAAAAAAAAGCATGCCGGCAGGCTTGTTGAAAGCCTGCTGATGTCAACCTGCGCCATAGGCATGTCGATACCGGAGTTCCTAGCGGGGATATTGTGCGTTTGGGTGTTTGGCTTGACGCTTAAATGGTTTACCCCAGGCTTGTTCGTGCCCAAATCAGAGAGTTTTTCTGCATTCGCCTCCTACTTAGTGTTTCCAGCATTTTCCATTGCGATGCCTTGCTCGGCAATGCTGTGCAGAGGCTTGTACGCTTCTTTGAAGAAAGAAATGTCCAGCCCTTATATCATGGCTGTCTACTCGAAAGGGGCAAGCGCAACAAGGGCATTGTTTTCGCATGCGCTAAAGAACGCTATTGTGCAGAATCTGGCGCTGTTCGCTTCAATTGTGGCCTTTGTCCTTTCCGGAAGCATCATTACCGAGAAAGTGTTTTCAATCCCCGGAATAGGGCTTTTTCTTGTATCTGCCGTGTCCTCAAGGGATTTGCCCCTTGCCCAGTCGATAGTGATGTATATCGCATTTTGTGTTGTCTTGGCAAACGCGCTAATTGATGTGGCTATTGCCCTTATTGACCCGCGCTTGCGCCGTTCATAGCGCAACCATAAAAGGATAGATGACTATGTTTTTGAACAAAAGAAAATCACTGGCATTAGCCGCAGCCTTGGCCATCTTGGTGGTTTTTTTGGCGTTTCCTGGTTTTTTCTCCCCATATGGGGTCAACGAGATAAATGCCGGTGACCGGTTTTCGCCGCCTGGCTCAAAGCACCTGTTTGGCACAGACCACTTGGGCAGGGATGTCTTCTCCCGGGTGCTTTTCGGAGCTCGCTACTCCTTGCTCTGCGCAGTGTCAGCAATCATTATTTCGTTTGTCTCCGGGTTGCTGATAGGGCTGCCGGCAGGGTATATGGGAGGTTTTTTCGGCAACAGCGCAATGCGGCTGATGGATGCAATCAACGCTTTTCCTGGCCTTTTATTGGCCCTGTCATTGCTGGCAGCGTTAAAAACTGGCGTTGCATCCCTTGTGGTTTCTATAGCAGTGTTGTTCATCCCATTCTTCACACGGGTGTCAAGGAATGGCGTGGTTGGAGAAATGCCCAAGGGCTATGTGCGCACTGCCCAAATACAAGGGGTGGGCACAGCCAGGCTGCTGTTTGCCCACATATTGCCGAATCTGAAAACTACTCTGCTTTCCAGCTTTATTATCGCGTTTTCAAATGCCATGCTGGCTGAAGCTTCCCTGAGTTATCTTGGCATAGGCATCCAGCCTCCAATGCCAAGTTGGGGCAGGATGCTCTCAGAGGCCCAGCCTTATGTCCAAAACGCTCCTTGGTGCGCAATCGTGCCTGCGGTTTGCATTGTGGGAAGTGTCTTGGCGTTGCAGGCAGGAGGGAGAATCCTTGATGGACAGCTCGTTGGCGATTAGCAATTTGACAGTAGTCGGCCCGCACCCCCATCCTTATTTGAGGGGGGTGGGAATCACTTTGCCCAAGGGGGCAATAGCAGGTGTTGTTGGAGAATCTGGATCCGGCAAAACTATGAGCGCAATGGCAGCAATGGGATTGCTGCCCAAAGGATTCCACATCTCCTCGGGCTCGATCACTCTCGGGCCCGACAAGGTGGAGCTGGTCGGCATGCCAGAGAAAGAGCGCCAAAAAATCCGCGGCAGGCGCATTTCCATTGCGCTTCAGGAGCCTATGTCCTCTTTGGACCCTTTGGTGAAAGTAGGCAAGCAGATTGCCGAGCCGCTCTATATCCACGGGCTGGCCAAAAACAGGGCGCAAGGCATAGCCATGGCAAAGGCAGCGATGGACCTTGCTGGTCTCTCCGGGATAGATTCCATTGAGAGCTACTATGCCCACCAATTGTCAGGAGGCATGCGCCAAAGGGTAATCCTCGCCATGGCGCTGGCATGCTCGCCAGAAGTGCTAATAGCCGATGAGCCCACTAGCTCCATTGATGCCGCGCTAAAGTCGAAAATACTGGAAACCTTAAAAAGCCTCAACAAAAAAACCGGATTGGCTATTCTTTTGATTACCCATGACATCTCTGTTGTGAGGTCAATTTGCGATATAGCATTTGTCATGTATTCTGGAATGGTGATCGAAAGCGGGAAAGCTGCTGATGTTTGTGACAGGCCAAAGCACGAGTATACCAAGGGGCTCCTGGGGGCCCTGCCTTCAGCAGACAAAAAAGGGTCGCTGCTTCCCACCATCCCGCGCGAGGCTGTCCTTGGGGAAGTGCCCCTTGGCTGCCCGTTTGCAAACCGCTGCAAGATGTCGCGGCCTATATGCCATATGGCTTTGCCCAAGATGCACATAGAAGGCGACCATATGTGCCTATGCCACTTTGCGAAAGAAGATTCCAGGCCAAGGGCGTGAGATGATGGATACTGGAGACAACAGCCCGATCATCAGTTTTAAAGATGTGTGCTGCTCCTATGGCTATGGCCGCAGCAAAAAACAAATTTTAGACCATGTCACGTTGGATGTGGCAGAAGGGTCTTTATTTGGGCTGGTTGGAGAGAGCGGATCTGGCAAAAGCACCCTGGCTAACACAGCTATTGGCTTGGCGCGTTATTCAGGTTCAATATCCATTTGCGGTTTTGAGCGATCCAGCATTACCCGCAAGCAAGCAGCATCACTGATACAGTGTGTGTTCCAAGACCCGGCTAATTCCCTTAACCCTTCAAAAACAATAGGTTGGCATATCTGCGAGCCCTTGCGCGCCCTTTATGATTTTTCCCAAGCCGAACAGGAGCGTATTGCTTGGGATTCCTTGGAGCAAGTTGGATTGCCAAAGACTTTTTTTACACGCATGCCAAACGAGCTTTCAGGAGGGGAAAAGCAAAGGGCGTCGATTGCCGCTGCTCTTGTGTCAAACCCTAAAATCTTGATTGCTGACGAAGCCACGAGCGCCTTGGACCCTTGCGCTGCCGCCACAATCTTGAATTTGTTTAAGACACTCAATGGCCAACGAAAGATCACCGTTTTTTTTATATCCCATGACGCAGAAGCTGTCAAATGGCTTTGCGACTCCTTCGCTGCGATGGAAGCAGGGTCTATTGCTAAATCTGGAGATGTGTCAATGCTAGATTTATAAAGTGTGTGTGGATGGCCTCTTTTCAAAAATTTTTTTTTTGCCCCCCATCCTTTTTCGGTATATCCGCTATTAAGCGTTTGGATAGCATCAACCAGGACTTCGCATCCTGCTCGATTAAAGCCCCCAAAACCTGCCCTGCAACTATAAAAATAGCCGCCCGGAATTAATCCAAACGGCCTTTGCGGCTTTAAAACTATCTTCTTCGCATCTTAAAAAATTTTCTTCTTTGCGGAATTTGGGCAGGCCTTGCAGGTTGTGCCGGTTCGGCAGGCTGCGGCTTGGGTGCCTCGGCAGGCGCTGTCCCCATGAGCTTTCTGACAATTTCATTTACTGCGTCATAGTCATATCCTGCAGCCATCAACCTTTGCCTGCGGTCGTCCCCATTGCCCCACAAACCGCTGATGATCTCTCTAGCAATCTCATCGTTTGTCTTTTTCTGGGCAGGATTGGCATCAGACGTAGCTGTGTCTGGAATTGGCGCTGTGTCAAAAGTGCCGTCTGGAAGGTAGATAAAACCTTGGAAGGTGTACCCTGACATAGCGAAAGGCGGTTTTCTCGTTGCTGTCCAGAAGCGTGTGGAGCTGTATCCGCTCTCGGATGTAAGCACTGACCCGTCTGCATTCACTTTTTCAACTATACATACATGGCCGGCTCCATCGTGGGGTGACAAAGTGCCTTTTTGCCAGCACATCACTGCCCCTTCACGAGGAACCTTTCCCCTGGAGTAGCCGTCTTGGGTATTTGGGTACCAGTTCTCCGCGTTTGCCCTTGACAGTTTGTGGAATTCTCCAAGCAACTCCCGCCACCTTCCCCATGCGTACCCAACACAGTTGGGCAGGCAAGAGCCGTTTTTGATCTCGATGCAATAGTTATAGCCATCCTGGTTGTAGCGCCTCCAGTTTTTATCGGTCTCGCTGGGGGCTGTTGTTCTAGGGCTATATACCGTCATTTAGTTTGTTTAGGGAACATCCACTTTAATACTATCATCAGACATAATTATGTCAAAAACGTCTTCGTCAAAAGTGGTCTGTTCCTCTGCTCCTTGTGTTTGTTTTGAGGCACTAGCAGCCGAGGCTGTTGTCCCCCGCTCCATCATCTTGTTGTCCAAGTTCACTAATACTTTCTTCATCTGTTGTCTCTCCAAAAATCTTTTTCAAATTTTCTATAAATTTCATGGCATAAGCTACAATGCCGCTTGAAACGATAAGAAAGGCTATTTTTAAAGTAAAATCTTCCAAGTTCGTAACGCTGATGCCTGCCTGCTCGAATAATCCAGGCAACATTGAAATGCAAATGATCCCGATAAAAATGCTGATACCGCGTATTATGCAATTCAGGATTCCATCCCAGAACTTTCTCCAGTGGAACCGCCCCTTTTTCACGTTTATGGTATAATGCATTCCGGTGCCCGTGTTAGCCAAGGCAAGCAAAAGGTACAGGGCTAACATTTTTATCACCATTTCTATTGTTTCGACCATGACTTGCCTCATTTCTTTGGTTTGTCGGGTTGGCGATTTGTCCATTTTTGCGAGATAATATCTAACAGCAAATCCCCTATATCTACAATATATGCGCAAACCGGCCAATGTGTGTTAACAGGCGCGTCAAATAAGGTGCTTCAAAATGACTTCATCCCTTGGGATGAGGCCGACCTTCAATAACTTGAGGGCTTCATCGCCATAAAGGAATGAAAACATTTCCGAAGGTGTCCTCCCGTTCAGGGAGCGCCTTGGGGTGGAGTTGATGTGGGAAAACATCAACTCCACAAGCTCCTGGGCGGGGAAGCCAAGATCCAGCCCGTTTGGCAAAATGTCCCTTATGTAGTTGTGGGTGTTCTCCACATGGGGCTTCTGCTGGGGCTGCTGGGGGTCGCAATAGAAGACGCGGCCTCTTGTCTGCCCCTCCCTGTCTTGCTCAAACAGGCAGGGGGGCGATTTTTTCCCCTATGGCTTTGCGCTCCTCCTCTGTGAGGTTGAAGCCCTCCCTGGACTCGGAGCGGGTCTTCCCATAGGCCGCTTGCGCTTTCTTGGCATCATAAATGTATTTGTCCAGGCGGCATTTCTTGGTGTCGCATTTGTTGCATGCCCCTGGCGGGCGGTCGCGCCTTTTGCATCCCTGCTCCACGTAATCCCCGCATTTTACGCCGGCGCACCCTTTGCGGCACTTTCCCATGTTGGCGCATATGAATGGGCTGTTGAATGTGTTGCGTGGCTTGAGGACCCTGTGTTTCAAGATTTCCTTGCCGATAGTCGATGGGTCTTTGTTAAGGATCCTGGCGATGTCAGCCTTTGTCCTGCGGTTTCCAATGCCTGTCTCGATTTTTTGGCGGTCTTCGTATGTCAGGTGCTTGTTGTTGATAATTGGCTTTTTGACTGGCATGTGTTGTCCTTTCCGGATCTCCGCACATGCAGCATAAGAAAATGGAAGTTAGTTGTAAATATGCAACTGGAATTTTGTGAAAGACTAAATTCTATTTGGATCATTCTACAATGGAACTTACTTTAACAATTCACCGCGCGTCAAATAAGGCAGCAGCCAAGCGGCTTCAGCTTGTGTCTTTGCCTGTTTGCAGATATAATAAAAAATTGATTAAACAGCCCAATTAACAGGCAGCTAGCCTTAAAAAAAGGAGTTTAGTATTGAAGGTATTATTGGTGAATGGAAGCCCAAACGAAAAAGGATGCACATACACTGCGCTTCAGATAGTTTCAGATATGCTCAATGAGCAGGGCGTTGAAACCCAGCTGTTCCAACTTGGAAACAAGCCCATCAGTGGATGCATTGCTTGCAGGAGTTGCAGCAATACCGGCAAGTGCGCTTTTAGCGACAAAGTCAACGAGTTTTCGGAGTTGGCAAGTGAAGCGGACGGGTTTGTCTTCGGATCCCCTGTCCACTACGCGTCAATCACAGGTGCAATGGCAAGTTTTATGGATAGGCTGTTTTTTTCCAGCCCTGCAGATACATTTGCCTTGAAACCGGCGGCTTGCCTAGTGTCGGCGAGGCGGGCAGGCACCACTGCCGCCCTGGAGCAGTTGCTTAAATACCCCACAATTTCGCAAATGCCGGTTGTCTCATCCCGTTATTGGAATATGGTGCATGGAAACCAAGCTGCCGATGTGGAGAAAGACGAGGAAGGCATGCAAATTATGCGTTATCTTGGGCGGAATATGGCTTGGCTCCTAAAATCCATTGAAGCAGGGAAAAGCTCTGGCGTCAGCAAACCTATTCCTGAAGAAAAGCGCATCGCTACGAATTTTATAAGATAATATTTGAATAAAAAAGCCGCTTTGCATAGCTGGTATTAAGCAATGCAAAGCGGCTGGGCCGCACAAGCTGTCTTATTTATCCAGGTCAAGGCATTCAAAATCCATTAACCCAAGTATCTGGGCCGCTTTGTCAATGCCAGGGTAAACCTCAACCAAAGCCAATCCCCTGCTTGTCAACTCAAACACGCACCTTTCGGTGACATACAATACTTTCTGGCCGCGGTTGAGCGCGTTTTTGCCGCTGAAGCTTATGGCAGATATTTGTTTTTTAAATTTCGCGATGGTTCCTTCTTGCAGTATTTCCACAAATCCGTCCTTGCTCGTTGCGCTAAGGCCTTTTGTGTTGAAACTCATGCAAAAACAAATGGTTTTTGTGGCATGGGTAATATTTGCAAACCCTCCAATCCCCGAATATCCCCCCTCCAGATGGTGGGCGTTGACATTTCCATGGCAGTCTGCCTCCAAGCCCCCTAAAAAGCAAATATCCAGCCCTCCGCCATCATACAAGTCAAACTGGGTGGACATGTCGCAGATCATGTCAGCGCCGATTGTCGCGCCAAAAGCAACCCCTGGAGCAGGTATCCCCCCGACCCCGCCTGCCTCGACAGTGATATGGATGTCTTTCAAAATCCCTTTTAATGATGCGAACTTGCCTACTTGCTCTGGAATGCCGATCCCGATATTCACAATATGGCCCGGCAGCAACTCCCTGGCCGCCCGCTCGCCGATAATATCAGCAGTCTCATCCCCAGTGGCATTCCTCCTGCGCGACAACCCTGTGAGCCGGTTCAAATAGTAGTCCATATGTGTGGCAGGCACATGTATATCGCCGGAAAGGGCAGGGTTGTATGCGCTGTTTACTGCTTCCCCTTCATCTTCAACAACTACTACAGCGTCTACTAAAACGCCCGGAACAATCACGTTTCGGGGGCGGGCAAACTCATGGCTCACCCGTTCCACTTGCGCAATGACTTTGCCTCCATTCTGCTTGGCTGCTTGGGCCATTGAAAGCGCGTCCACAGTCAGATACTCTCTTTCAAAAGATATGTTGCCGTTAGGGTCCACAGTTGTGCCCTTAATTAATGCCACGTCAATTCTGGGTGTTGGATACAACAAAAACTCCTTGCCCTTTACTTCGACTATTTCAAGAAGCTCCTTTGTGGAAGCAGGCCCAATAGCGCAAGTGCCCACCCTTGGATCACAGTAAATGCCCAACCCCACTTCGCTTAAATGCCACTCCTTGCCTGCTGCAGCAGCACGGATAGTATGGGACAGCACTCCAAGGGGAAGGCAATACGCCTCAAGCGCCCCAGCTAAAGCCATTTTGACTGCTCCAGGCATGCTTGCGAAATGGCCAGCGATAATCTCTGAAACTGCACCAGCTTTAATATAACGCTCTGCGCCCCTGTCCTCGTCCCATACACCGAAGCCGGATGAGCAAAAAAGCCGCAGATTGCTTGGAGAGCCGGTTTGCTCAAAACGCTCATACAGCGCCTCATGGAGGGACATGGGATTGCATAAGGCCAAAAACGAGTTAATGGCAACACAATCGCCATCCTTGATGATTTCCATTGCTTCTTTTGCGGAGGCTATTCTAAACATTCATCTCACCACACATTTATATATTTAGGCCGCATGTTGCTTGTCTTTGATGCCAAAAAAGCCAATACTAAGCATTTGGCTTTGCGATGTCCAAGAACAGTCTATCATAGCCTTTTGACAATTTGCAGAGCAAAATACAAAACTTTATGTGATGAGACATGCGCATTTGTTATGATTAGTAAAAAAGGAGGTGGCGGGATTGGGCATCGTTGCTGCGAAATGCACACAATGCGGAGCGATTTTAGAAGTAGATTCGGACAAAGATGCTTGGGTATGCGATTTTTGCTCTATGCCTTTTGTCACAGAGAAGGCTGTTGCCAACTACAACATAACCAATAATATCGCAGCGTCAGTCGTCAATATCTCGCCGGCTTATCCCGCCTTTGAAATCAGGGCAGGAGTCTTGGAGGCATACCATGGAGCCGAAGTGGACGTTGCTATCCCCGAAGGGGTCATAATAATTGAAAAGTCGGCATTCGAAGGGGCTTATGGCTTAACCAGCGTCGCCTTTCCAGAGAGCTTGATCCGCATCGAGGACGAGGCTTTTGCAAACTGCCCGCGCCTGGCTAGGGCGGATTTGTCAAACGCAGCGATCAAGCATATTGGCATTGGCAGCTTTTCAGGGTGCGAATCCCTCGAGTATGCACATTTGCCCCAAAGCCTCTCTTACTTGGGCGCGGGGGCTTTTGAAAACTGCGCAAGCTTAAAGCAGGTTATATTGCCAAATTCCCTTTCTATACTGGCTGCAAATTGTTTCGCATATTGCTCCTCCCTTGCCGCCATCGACCTGCCAAGCAGCCTCTTGAGCGTTTCAAAAGGGTGTTTTTGCGGCTGCCACAGCTTGGAAGAGCTTGCTTTGCCTGGTTTCCTGGTTAGCATTGGCGAAAGCGCTTTCAAAAATTGCACTAATCTCAAACTTGCCCCAGGCTTGCCAAGCAGCTTGGCAGAGATAGGGGACGCCGCCTTTTGCAATTGCATAGCATTAAAAGCAATCAACTTCCCGCGCAACCTCACAGCAGTAGGCAGCTACGCTTTCTTGAACTGCTCGTCGCTGGTTTCAATTGCTATTGGGAATCCAAGGACAAATTTCGGAAGGGGAGTGTTCGAGGAGGCGGCAAACCTCTCAAGTGTGACAATAAACGCCCCGTACCATATGCTGGCTGCCTTTGTTGACGAGCATTTGCCAGGCACTGAAGTCTACGAGAAACAACATAGCTGGAAACAAAAACGCAGGTGCCGTTATTGCGGTTCCCGCCTCAACTTGCTTCGGACGAAATGCACAGCTTGCTCAAGGAGACAGTGAGTTTTTTGCCCATAATAAATAAGCCAGCCTTCTCTCATGGCTGGCCTATTTATTATGGGAATGGGCAGTTTTATGGCTCGTACCTCAAATCGACAGGCTTATAATACTCAGTTGAAAAGGGGAAAACACCGCTAGACAGGATAAAATTCTCTTGGGTGACAGCAAACTCAATAGAGGCAGGCAGAGTGAAAAGTGAGCCTTTGGAGTACGTCCATTCTATGGTGAACACACCTGGGGCGTCTTCATCCCCTGTCACATTGTCAATCACATATTCATATGTGTTAGACATAGAAGAGCTGCTGGTCTTGTAAACACACTCGTATGACTTTTCAGAAAAGACCAGCTTCGAGGAGTCGTCTGGGCTAGACCATTCGCCCTTTTCTAAAATGGTTTTAATGTTGTCAATGTAGAATTGGCGTTCTTTAGCTAGATTTATCTTATACATATCAAGCACTTCTTCTGCTTTTTCTGGGGAGCGGAAATAGTTGAAGGTCTCCCCCTTAAGCACATACTCGTCTCCCTCAACTTTGATTATTGAGAAGCGCCTTGTGTCCAAGCCGACGAAATCTATCTGTCCACCGTCAATTGCAAGTTTCCCGTTGCCCAACAGCCTGGCTGATGTATATGTGCCATCCTCTTTAATAGACAGGATATCTGACTCATTCGCGCTGTCTGTATACCAAAGGCCAGCAACATCGTAGTTGAGGGCTTTCGTCGGGCTTGAACAGCCAGCAGCAAATAATAAAAGAGACAATGCCAACATAACAAATACTAAAGATTTCTTCATTATAATCCCCCTATGGGCATGTGGAGAAAAGTTGTATGTGCATCCTCCCCGCAGCCTGTTTTATTTTACTATATTGGGCATCTATTTCGAAGCCAACAGCCCAATCAAAGGTTGGCTATTTTCAATTAAAGCAGCTAGCTTGGAGATGCTTTTTAGTTGCGGATTGGGTTAGAGCCCCCCCTAAACAGATGTGGAAAACGCCTTGCCATGCCAATCGCAGATTAATATGGGCACATTATAAATGATGCTAGAAAATAATTAGAATTATTGGAGTTTTCTAATGAGTTTGGAAAAATACATACTTGAGTGGCGCTGGAAAAATTAAAAATTCCACCAGGTTTATTGTTGGTTTCCGCCTCATTACAACCATACTTGCGTGACAAGGTTTCCCTGGAGAGTAATTATGCGTAAAGAGATACATTCTCCTAGATTGTTCTTCGCTGCCGGATTGCAACTGTATTTATAAAAACATAAAAATATATAAATATATAGAATCATGAATTTCATTAAGTGATGAACTAAAAGCTATTAAAAACAGCATAATATAGGGAATTTTAATAAATTTCACTGTTTAAACCTTTACGAACCTTGCTAATAAATGTATAATTTAATAAAGAATGTTTAAAAAGATTTGAGTTCAAAATCACGATTTATACGTGATTTATTACAAAATACTAGCTGCCTCTGCAGCTAAACAAGAAGGCGCGCACTTTTTTATGTGCGCCAGTGTTGAGGATAACGATGGCAGACCGAATTTTACGCTACGAACCCTTATGGGGAGAATGGAACGTGGGCTCTTTAGTGGCTGAAGACACCTTTGGAAAGATTTATAACTTGTCTAGGCCAAAACCCGATGGCGCTGAAGAGATAGCTACTGTAAAAATTATACATATTCCTTTTAGCGCTCAGGACTTTATAGAGGCTTCAAGGCGCTTGGGCGGGCCAGAAGAAGCCAAAGAATTCTACAAATCAGCTATTGACGCTTGCCTTGAAGACTTGGCGGAGTTGACCAGGCCCAGGCCGGCCGGCAATTTGGTGAACTTCCTTGAGGTGTCCTGCTATGAAGACGAGAGCGAGGCAGGATGGGACATCCTGATTCGCATGGATGCCCTGCAGCCTTTGAACGACCGGCTAGAAGCAGGCAAATTCACTAAAAGGGATGCAGTCAAGCTTGGGCAAGACATCTCAAGCGCTTTGGTCCAACTTGAGGATCTGGGCATTATCCACGGGGATGTCAAAGCCTCTAATATCTTCGTTTCGCAAACCGGTAAAAAGTTTATGCTCGCCTTCAGCGGAATAGCTTCAAATCTGTACAGGATTTTCCCAAGCTACACCGAGCGCCAGAGCTTGGACTACTTGTCCCCTGAAGTTTATGAAGGCAGCTTCTCTGCGGCGCGCAAACAATCCGACACCTATTCGCTTGGCATCCTGTTATACCGTCTGACAAATAACAACCGCCTGCCTTTCCTTCCTGATATTGAATCGCTTATAACTCGCGATGATGTAATTGAAGCTTCAATGACAAGGCTCTCCGGCAAAGATGTGCCCATCGGTCTTTACGCGGGGCCAAACCGCAACTTGCCAAACATAATCAAAAAGGCTTGCAGCTTCGATATCGCCGACCGTTACCAGACAGGCGGGGAGTTGAATGGGGATCTTACCAAAGCCTTTTTGTTTGAGCCGGATTTGGATAACATGGTTGTTCTTAACGGATTGGACGCTTACAAGCATACATACCCCAACCGGCTAGATGATGACTATATATCTGAGATTTTCTCCGCCAAAGACGAAGAATTGATATCGTCATTGGAAAAAGACAATTTTATTGAGCGTGTCCACGATTCAATCGATGATTTCAGCATCGAAGGGACTGTGCTTGAAGACCCGCTGCTCTCTGAAAGCCCCCAACCTCTTGGCGGGCTTGGGGAAGAGAGCCCTATGGCTATCAACACTGAGGCGGCAAGCCAGGATAGCCAAACCCAAGAGAGTGTCCAAGATGAAGGCGAGGAAGCATTTTCAAGCGAGGCTTTTGAAAAAAACGCAGTGGATGAAGATATCGAATCCAGCCAACAAGAGCGTGGATTTATATTGCTAAGCTCAGAGTTTGAGGAATCGGCTTATGCTGAAGAAGAAGACCAGGAAGAATATTCTGCCACTGATATGTTCGGCCAGCCGCAAACCAATTCAGTAGAGCCTATTGCAGAAACCTATGAAGAAGATATATATTCTGGAGCTGGAATTGGGCATGAGCCGGTTGGTGAGGGTATCGCCCCAGAAGATCCAAGCGGTGATTATGATGATGAAATCCAGGAAGTCGAAGCAGAGGAAATTCTCGAAAGCTATGACGACTCTGGCTCCCAAGGCGATGGATGGGTGCAAAATCCCCAAACCCAATTACAAGTCAGCCAAGGCAATTATGTAAGCTTCCCCCATGCTTTGCCAATGGTCTTTTCCGGAAAGTACCTGATGGAATTTGTGTACATTCCGCAGACCAATATTTTGCAAGCCCCAAAAACTACAACTGCAAGCCCTAGAAATAAAAAGACACTTATATCCGCAGCCAGGAGCAGCGAGGAGCTTTTGCTGATCGGGTCCAAATTCATGATGCAAAAGGATATCTTTGAAAATACCGCATCATTGAAGGCAATTAAGCGCTCTGCCATGATGGCTACATCAACTATACCGCCCCAGCCAGTAAAACATCCAGTGCCGGCAGCTATACCTGATGGCATGTATGGCCCAATGAATGCAGGCTCGGCAGGTCCTGGCGCCCTCGAGCCCCTTGACCAGGTTGTAGAGGAGAACTTCCTTGAGTCTATCACCAAGCTTGGCGGAGACAACGATTATGAGTTTGATGTTTTACTCGACAATGTGGATTTGGAAAACGAAGAGCCTGGCGATGAATTGTTTGACTTTGACGATCTTACGGGTTTTGTGCCGGAATCGCCCAAGCTGTCCAACGGGTTGGGAATAAACGACCTTGAAGACAAGGATGTGGATTTTGACACTGAAGTAGGCGAAGAGGAGACTCTTGAACAAGCTTTAGAAGATATAGATGAAATAAAAGAAGAAATTGGCGGTTTTGCTCTTGATTTGGAGGCGCAGGGCGAAGAGGAGTCTTTTGGCCTCGGAATCAACCTTGATTTTGAGCCTGAGCAATCAAACCAGGCAATTGATGAAGAATTCGAGATAGAAAATTCATATAGTGAAGCCTTTGGAGATCAAATCCAATATGGGCAGCCCCTGGAGGGCAACGAGCAAACAACAGAGACAACGCAGAGCCCCTTAGAGTTTTCTTTGGACGCTGACAGCGACTTTAGCCCGGCAGATGCTTCAAGCCAAGATGGTTTTGCATTAGGCGAATTGGCTAGCCAAAGCATGCCAAGCGATGGCATCGATGATGGCGAAGATGTCTTTGACACGCTCCAATCCCTTGATGCTTTGGATGGCTCGGTATTTTTAGGCAATGGGCAGCTAATAGATGACGATCCCGAAACCTTTGATGATGAGGAATTATTTGGCGATGGTCAAATTGGGCTGGATGATGGCGAGATTGAATCTGGCGCTGGAATCAATGAGGGTAGTTTTGGAGCAGAAAGCCCAGACCCAGACCTAGATTCATTGCAATTTGGGGAAGAGCCACAGGAAGAGGTTGGCGGCGAGGCTACAAACGAAATAGAAGACGAGGCTTCAGCGTTTGAAGAAACGCTTGAGGAAACGATCGAGCTTGATATTGAAGCTCTAGAATTGGAACAGGTCGAATTTGATGCAGCCGAAGAGCAATTGGAGCCTGTCGAGTTTGTAATAGACGATTCCAATGAGGCGTTTGAATTCAAAATTGATGAAGAGTTGGCTGATCCATTTGGATTTGAGCCAGATGGATCCGCTCCGGAGCAGCATGGATTAGAAATGAGCGCGGATCCGGAGCCATTTGGGTTGGCAATTGAAGAAGACCAGCAGGAGCAGCATGGAATCGATGAGGGCGAAGAGCAATTGGAGTCCGTCGAGTATGAAATAGATGAGGCTCCAATTGGGCTTGTCAGCATTGGTTTTGATAACGCCCAGCCAGAGCTAGAAAACGAAAGTTTGGAAGGATTTTACACAAGCCAAGAGCCGGGCATAGATGAGCTTGCCGAAGCCCAGCCTTCTGGAGAGGCGGACCTAGGCGGCGATGAGCCCTTGCAGGAACCAAGCCAAGCGGAAGACGAGGCGGCAAGTGGGCAAACAGGCTTTGAAAACACTGGCGGTGGAGAACCTGTTGGCGGGACACAGATCGAAAAAACAGATACAGGCAGCATCCACTTTGGAAGCGATTTTGATGTGGAGCTTGCGGAGCCTGATGGCTATGGCGTTGGGGAAATTGCTGATGAGGAATTGCTTTCCAATACCATCCCGGGGCCGCTTTTCGAGATAGAGGAAGCCCTTGATGAGGAGGATATTGACCTGTTTGGGGAAGAGCCAGAAACAGAGTATCCTCTTCGGGAAACGGAAAATAGCACAGACACTACTGGCAGCGGCTATCCATCCAGCCCCATCGAGGAAACGCCGCCAATAGAAGGCCAAGATGGCATTTCTGCCGGGCAAGACACCGATTCGCCAGTGCTGTTGTACGAGGAAGAGGATATTAGCTTGCTCGAAAAAACTGATGAACAGGACCAGGATATTGATATCCAAGGAGAGCCATTCAAGTTTGGTGCTCATGAACAGAGAGTCTTTGGGTTGGGCGACGTGAATTCCAGGCCGGAAAATACCCAGATTTCTGCAAGGGAGACATTAGCCGCAGGATCCAATGAACCGCAAAATGGACCGGCTTCCAGCATATTCAGGCAAGAAACCTTGCCTATACGCTCGAATGATTCAATAAGGATGCGAGACCCGATTGGCGCATCTGAAGCAGGCAAAGATATAACAACAGGGCTTCCAGCAACCGGGGAAGATGATATTGACAGTTCCCCAAGGAGGTTCAAACGCAAAAACCAGCCAGCTATTGACGAAGACGAGGCAATGCCAGCCGTGGAAGTGCCTGAGGCGGAGTTGCCGATAAAAAGGCAGATAAAGCAGCCGTCCAGGCCGGCGCTGGAAACTGGGAATATACCATCGCACACAGCCAGCGAGCCATCCGGCAGGCAGCAAACAGGCAATTTGGAAACAGCGTCCCGATATGCGACAAGGCCGCTAAATGAGCCGGAGATGATATCTTCAGTGGTGTTGGGCAAAAAGCGCACTAAATTGTTCTTGCTGGTAATCATAGCAGCTTTGCTGGCCGGGGCGGCGCTTTACTATTTTCTAGTTTACTCAAAGCGTAGCGTAGCATACAACCAAGGCGTTGAGCTATTCAATTCGGGAGAGTATCAAGCAGCAATTGCTACATTTGAAGTATTGGATGGGTTCAAGGATTCCGGAAAGTACATAATTGACAGCAATACCCAAATTGCTGTCATATACAATACCGCAATGTCTAATTACGAAGCCGGGGACTATGCCAAGGCTAAAACCGGCTTCGAAAAAGTCCGGCACCACAAGGACTCTTCTGCAATGGCAGAGGTTTGCGCAGCCCAGCTTGGCTACATAGAAGCAATTGAGATTTTTGAAAGCCAAGACTATTACAATGCATATTTGATGTTTTCGAGCTTGGGAGGCATTGGGGATTCGAGTTCATATATGTCCCAATGCATCCAAGACACACCCCCAACCGATGTCACGTATTTAGAATCTGTCAGGTCTTACCCGACAGGTTTTAAATTTATCAATAATGTAAACGATTACGATATTTTTCTGAAAATTTACAGCCCTGGTGGAAGCCTTTTAGCCACCTGTTTTGTCAGAAAATCCTCATCCCTTAATGTCTATATTGAGGCAGGGGAGCTTGACATAAGGGCAGGGTATGGCGAAGATTGGTTTGGCGTGGATGGCGCTTTTGGTGAAAGCGGCACTTACTTCGCAATTAAGGGCGATACAGGCCCATATCTTGAAGCTTCAAAAAACCGGAGAATCGATGTCTCCATAACAGGCCAAATGCCAAATTCCAGCCAAATTAATTACCGCTTGTTCTAATACCTTAACAGGACAGGTTAGCATATACACAGCGCCATGGCTTTGCAGGGCGCTTTTGTTTTGCCTCGGGATCACAGCCAAGCATCAAGCAAGCTAGCGTTTGAATAGAATATATTGCAGCCTGCGCATTAAAAAAGCAGGCAGGAAATTTGACAAATGAAAGGAGAGTTGGCATGGGAAAGCACAGCCTGAAACGGCTTTACGCCTCCTCCCCCCGCTTGCATGTTGACAATGGATCAAAAATTGTGCTGATGAGCGACGCCCATCGTGGAGATGGGACCCAATCAGATGACATAATGCAAAACAAAACTATAGTGTCCCATGCGCTGGCGCATTACTTGAATGAAGGATTTACATATATTGAGCTAGGCGATGGCGACGACTTATGGAAAAATAAAAAAATGTCCAACATTGAAAAAAACCATGCAGACATATTTGCTTTGCTTATGATGTTCAAAGACAACAACAAGCTCCACTTGGTTTATGGCAATCATGATTTTGACAAGAAAACCTCCGGCTCGATGGCGCCGGCTAAATCCCTTGATGGCGAGTTTGTGCCTGGTTTTTCCTATGAGGAGAGCCTCGTGTTGTCATTTGGGGAAAACCGCAATATGCTCTTGCTTCACGGCCATCAAGTTGACTGGATCAATTACGACTTGTGGCCGTTGAGCCGCTTTTTTGTCAGGCACATTTGGCGGCCGCTACAATTGCTTGGAGTAAAAAATCCGTTTATACCTGCGGAGAACACAAAAAAGGCAGACAGGCTAGACAAGCTGTTGATGGAATGGTCAGAATCATCCGGCATAGCTATTGCAGCCGGCCACACCCACAGAAGCATGTTTCCAAATCCGGGAGGGCCGCTTTACTTTAATGACGGATGCTGCGTGCACCCATACGGCATCACAGCGATTGAGATAGAAAGAGGGCAAATTTCCCTTGTGAGATGGCTGGTTGCCACAAGGCATGACGCTTCGCTGTATGTGGCGAGGGCAGTTGACCAAGGCTCAATAAACATAAACAGGATGTTTTCTAAACGAACAGTGTCGAATGGTGTATAATTATTCTCATGATGAAGAAAATATCAATTAATTCACCAGTCATATTAGGCTTTGTTGCGATAAGCCTGGCAGAGCTTGGTTTGAATTCCCTTATGGGAGGGCGCCTGCTGGTTCTTTTAGCCCTCCGTAAAACACAGTTTGCCGACCCGATGATGTATGTCAGGCTAGTCTCCTATGTTTTCGTCCATGTGGATTTTTCACACTTTATCAACAACGCTCTTTTGCTCCTTGCAATCGGGCCAATGCTCGAGGAGAAGCATGGCGCATCAAAGCTGGTTGTTATGCTCTTGGCCACCGCAGTGGCTACAGGAATTATCCACATCGCCTTTTTTGGCAATATTATGTTGGTCGGCGCAAGCGGCTTGGTTTTTATGCTGATCTTGCTGTCATCTTTCACAAATTTAAAGGATGGGACAATACCACTGACATTTATTATCGTCGCGCTGCTGTACATTGGCAATGAGGTTATTCAGGGAGTTTGGGCAACTGACAGTATCTCACAGCTTTCTCACATTGCAGGCGGAGTGTGCGGATCATTGTTTGGACTCGACAAAAGGCGCTAAATTATGACATTGCGACCAAGAAAAGTATAAAAAGTAAGCGATTTCAATATAATTTTCACAATTTTACTCGACAAGTGTTTTTTTTGGTATAATGATAATACATACTGAAATAATTGGGAATTTGTGAAATATATGATTGAGGCTACAAAGAAGAAAACCCGGCTGCGAATTAAAGCAAAAAAGGGGCTTAAACCCCACAACCAGCGCGTGATGGCAAGCCTTTTTCTTATGCTTGTCTTTGTATCCGTGTTTATGTTTGCCTGCTTGTCTTCACGAGAATCTGCCGCAAAACGCAAAGCTGGGGAGCCTGATGCTGATGTGGGCACTCTGATTTTTGGCAATGTTGAAAACTATTTAAAAACGGTAGGCAGCGAGCTGGCAAATGTGCTCCTTGTCAGCTTCAAATCATCAAACACATCACTTGACACTTTGCCCGGCTCGACAATTTCTTTTTATGTTGATGTTACAGGAATTGCCGAATCAGGCATGCGGAAAACCGAGACGTACAACTCAATGCGGATTTCGCCCTCAAATGAATATGACATCATAGCCCCAGGCAAGATCACGATTGCTGACAAGCCAGGCATGCCAGCCAATGTTGAGATCTTGGTCTCATTTTGCGGCATTGACCATAGATACTCCTTCAATCTTGTCACCCAAAACGTTAATGCAGGCAATAATGCATTGCTGGTTAACAGAAATACCCGCGCCCTTGCCAGCTCGTATGTGCCTTCCAACCTAGTGGAGTTCGAAGGCCATCTCCTGGGATCTGAAGCCGCCAAGTATCTTGGGCAGATGATAACCAACGCAAGATCTGCAGGTATTGGCCTGGTCTTGGCAAGGGGGTACTGCAGCTTTGACCAGCAAAGCTATTCATCCCAGCTCCATGATTCCAGCATTGCTGACAAGTGTTTGGCTGTTGCCCCAGGATATAGCGAACACCAAACAGGCCTGGCTATTGACATATCGTGCCTTGAGCTGGAAGGATCCATTGATGAGAGATTTAAAGATACTTCTGCATATAGATGGTTGTTGGAAAACTCATTCAAGTACGGCTATATATTACGCTATCCCCAAGGTAAAAATGCGGAGACTGGATCAGGGTTCATGCCATGGCATTTCCGGTATATAGGCCAGGAATTAGCTAGCATTTACCACAATGAGCAGTGGGAGACGCTCGATGAATTTTTCGCCCCTCCAAGAGAAATATTTGCAGGCTCGAAACGCTAGCAGACTGCCAACTATCGATGCAAACTTTTACAATTCACCCTGCAAATCCAAGCAGATTTTCGTAGATTACCCTATTGCATCTTGTTTCAGAATATGATAGAATTCTCGTTGCGCAGTTAGCTCTATACTCGCAATTTATGCTGCTATAGCTCAGACGGTAGAGCGCGTCCTTGGTAAGGACGAGGTCTCCGGTTCAATCCCGGATAGCAGCTCCATTTCAAAACCACTCAAACCCGCAAGGCATTAGCCATTGCGGGTTTGCTTTTGGCACAACAATGGGCGAAAGCGTGCCCCTTGTGAACCCAAAATAGCGGATGTGGTTTTTCACATTAAAGACCAATTCATCAAATACCTTTGCGTCCGGCTTCAGACCGCGCAGACTGATAGTCCCATCGTCCACATGCGGTAGAATTTCTGTCCATATCCGGCGCAGGATTTGAAATGCACGTTGAGGTGTGAGAACTCCGGCAGGATGTCCCCGTTGCCGTAGCTTTCATTTTCACGCTCATTGTGCCGTTCCCTAATGCTGAAATTGCTCTTTGGACAGGCTTGGTTGCGAACAACGCGCCTGTTGACTTTTGCGATAGTTTTCACTCCTTCCTTGAGCATCATATCAAGAAAACAGACCATATCCCGTATGCCAAAAAATCTGGTATTCACGCAAAAACCGTCGTTTTCCTGAATATGAAAACGGCGGTTATGGGCATACCACTTCGGGGCAAATTGTCCCGAAGTCCCGGCATGAGGTGATTCCATGAAGATAAAACTAAAATTACAAGAGAACTACGCGATCTGCGGGACGAGCGTTGTATCATACAGGCGCGAAATCATGGAGTATGGGATAAGGGCGAAAGACGCTTTGCATATTGCCTGCGCTAGGCCACTGTCTCAAACCAGGCAGCAGCTCCATTAAAACCACAGACAAACCCGTATAGCGCAAAGATGCGGGGGCAGGAAACTGGTAAAAACCATGCCTGCGATAAAAAGCTCACACATTATAAACAATGTGTAGCGGGATTAGCTATAGACTCCCCCCGCTGCTGCCCTTTGGTTGTACGCAGTGCCATTTCACTCTTCTTCTGCCCATTGATTTTAATGTGGCAGCATGATAAAATTAATTCAAATACCACATTATCCCTTCCTTTGTTTGCAACAATGTAAGAATGTATATAACTGCAACAGATAATTATTTCATATGACATTTAGACATTCACATACTCTACTACTGTGCAGTAATGTAGCAAGCAATTGTAACTTGGGCATGACAAGCATTTGTGCCCACACTTTTCTTTATGGAGGGTGCGCATGGAGGCCATCGCATTAGGAGCGAGGAATCCAGCGCCAAGACTTTATGAAAAAAATTATTGAAAAGATAGTTAAAACCCTCGGTGCCGGTGGTTTTGCAATTGGCTTTGGTTGCTGTGCAGTTATCAGTCTTGGCGTATTCGCATATACTTGGTTTGTTATGCCAGCGTTGTCGATGTTGTTCATGTTAGTTTACGCAGTATTATTTTTGCCATATGTCTTCTTTGGCGCTATGCTTACCCGCAAACTGGTTTTAGGTAGCTTTTTAAAAAATAATCCCGCATTGCGTTTTGCTTCCAAGGCAGCATCTATAGCTCTCATTTGGTTTATCGTCTTCTTTCCCTTTTCAATGTTTGGCGTGCAAGCATTGTTGAATATGCCTTCCCAATTAGCAGAAAAACGTGAAATGGATGTTTTTCGAAAAGAAGTGCAAAATGCCGAGACTTATGCCGATTTGTCGCTTTTGGGCTTAGGTATTTATAAAAGGGTCAATGAAGGAGATCAATACATTTGGGATATTACTCAGCCCAAAAAAAACCCCAATAGGTTTGAGGGCACTCTTTTAATATTTGAGCATTCTAATAATGTGCGTGATAGGGAGAATTGGGAGGGAGACGACCAAAAGAAAGATCTGGTTTATAATGTATGCCAATATGGTGGGACTTGGATTATAGTGCCTATTTCCCCATACAATTACGCTTACTTGTGCGAAGAAATTAGCGAGGATGTCGATATGTTTTTGTTGTTGGCTATTGGTTCTGAAGCCAAGGAGAAACTGCTTGAACTGCCTGCCGAGCAGTATTCACGGCAAGAAATAGCCAAACTGCTTGGCAAAGAATAATTGCTTCCAATCCAGTCAAGCCACTACGATGGCAAGCGCTGCAGGTTTTTTAAAAGCTTTTTGACTCTGGCTTGCTGCGAAGCGCCCAAACCAGGCATTCTCTTCTCCAGTGTTTCGATAAATTGTTTAGCATTGTTAGCATCGAAGCAAACCGACATACGCTCAGCATGCTGTGGCACTTCTTTTGGGCGGCAATTCTCAAGATGGCCGATAAGCAGGGGCAATATCCTCTCTTCATAACCTGCTTTGCATAGGCCGGCTAACACGCTAATGCTGTTATCAATAGTGATGACGCTGCCCTTCCCATACGCGGCTAGAATGGTTTCAATGCCATCATAGATTTCTTCGTGGGCAATACCGACAATTTTAGACAAGGCTGCCATAGATCCCCAAACAAGCCGATTGTATTTTGACATTAGCCCTTCGATAAATACTTTAGCATAATTGCTGATCAAATCCGGGTCTCGTTCTCCAATCTCATATAGAACTTTTATACAATCTCCGGCGATCGTTTTGCTATTGCCCTTAAAACCTTCTACTATCTGCACTATCCCATCCACATCCCTATTTTGGAATAGGAATTGTGCCAATTCTATATTTGGGAGCTCATCTTTTCTCCCTAGGCTGCTGGCTAATTTCTCTAACATTGACATCCCTTCAAACTGTTAAAATTCCAAACATCCATTTCCATATATAAACATTAGCTGTTTTCGATCCTTTTTGCATGGTTTGCCAGAATAATCTAGGCGTTGGCTAATCTAATTATAACTTAGAAAGCGTGTGCAAGGGCAAAATGCAAATATAGTTTGGTAGATTGTTGCGACAAACAATTGTTAGCTGAAACAAACACCAACAGTATCAGTGATCGTAAACGCGCAACAAAAATGCTACGGCAATAAAGCTTTGCTGCCAAATTATTTCAGGCATCTAGGATTTAGGGGCTTTAAAAAAGGGGCTGTTGCACAATTATTTGAATCAAGAACAACAGCCTCTAAAAGTATAAAAACTGGCATTTTGCGCCTTTTCGGCAGCAAAATGCCAGTTTTTTCATTTTTCGTATCTTTTCAAGCAAGCACAAACACACAGCAAACAGGGGCAAACCCTGCTTGCCCCGGAATATTGCCCAGGCTCAAAGCGCGCTGTTTAGTGTGTT
>WRIE01000032.1 GCA_009782875.1 Eubacteriaceae bacterium
GCGGCTGACTCTAAAAAGGGCTTGATAATCTCGAATTGGTCTCTAGTTATGTCGCTTGGATATTTATTTCTCATATAATGGTAAACAGCCTTTTTAGCGTTATTATACCATTTATCGACATTTATGGACATATTAAACAGCCTCTAAGGACGAATCATTAAGGTTTGGCATTTTGCTTTGGGAACAGCTTTCTTCGAATGCAACTGGTTCTCCAGCAAAACTTTGTGAAAATCGAATTCGCCAGTACTTGCCATTAGTGATTTTTCATAAATTGGAGCCAATTTTGGTTGTTGACATAATAATAATTAATATGATATAATGCCCCAATTGCATTGATAAAGAATTAGCTGCGCATAATCCATTCAGAGAAGGGCCGGAAGCTGGGAAAGCCCTATGGGCGGCGTATGTGAAAACCACTTTTGAGCAAGCGGAGAAATCCGCCGCTGGCAGCGTTATTGGCCAATCCAAAGCGGGCTGGTTACTTTCAACAGCTAACATGGGTGGAACCGCGGCATTGCCGTCCCTTGATTTTGTCAAGGGTTATTTTTTTAGGAGGGAATTATGCGAATTTTATACAACAATGAGACAGTTGAAATTGAAAATGGAATGACATTGATCCAAGCGGCAAAAGCTCTCGGAGCAGACAAGGGCGTTTGTGTTGCCTTGGTCGACGGGGAGGTAAAAGACCTTAGAAGCGAGGTTGGCGAAGGCCAGCAAATCGAGTTTTTAGATTTTGGGTCTCCAGAAGGGAAAAGCGCATTTTGGCATACAAGCTCCCATGTCCTTGCGCAAGCTGTCAAAAGGCTTTATCCCAACGCTAAACTGGCTATCGGCCCATCTATTGACAATGGGTTTTACTATGATTTTGATTCTGTAGAGCCATTTACACCGGAATCGCTTGAAGCTATCGAAAACGAGGTGGCGAAAGTGATTAAAGAGAATCCAAAAATCACAAAATACACATTGGATAGAAAAGAAGCGGTTGAAAAGGCTAAAAACGCCAATGAGCCATACAAAGTGGAGTTGATAGAAGCGTTGGAAGAAGGCGAAGAGCCGTCTTTCTACGACCAAGGGGAGTTTTCCGACTTGTGCGCAGGCCCCCATTTAATGGGCCTGTCGCCTATTAAAGCATTTAAAGTCCTTAGTGTCGCCGGCGCGTATTGGCGTGGAGATGAAAAGAACCAGATGCTCCAGCGTATATATGCTATAAGCTTTCCTTCAAAGGAGATGCTTGATGACTATCTCGAAATGCTTGAGGAGGCAAAAAGGCGTGACCATAGGAAGCTTGGCAGAGAGCTGGATTTGTTCAGCATCCAAGACGAAGGGCCAGGTTTTCCGTTCTTCCACCCTAAAGGAATGGTTGTCCGCAATGAGCTTGAGAATTTCTGGAAGGTCGAGCATGCAAAAAGAGGGTATGACGAGATTAAATCTCCCATAATACTTGATGCTGACCTTTGGAGGAGAAGCGGCCATTGGGACCATTACAAGGATAACATGTACTTCACTTTTATCGATGAGCGGGAATTCGCTGTTAAACCAATGAACTGCCCAGGCGCGATGCTGCTCTACAAACGCCAATTGCACTCATACAGAGATTTGCCTTTGCGTTACGGGGAGCTCGGGCTTGTGCACAGGCATGAAAAAAGCGGGGCTCTCCACGGTTTGATGAGGGTTCGCAACTTTACCCAAGACGATGCCCATATCTTCTTGGCGGAAGACCAGGTCCACGATGAAATCAACAGGATAATTGACTTCACAAACGAGTTTTACGCCTGTTTTGGTTTTGAGTATACCGTGGAGCTTTCGACAAGGCCGGAGGATTCCATAGGCACAGAAGAACAGTGGGAAATAGCTACAAGCTCTCTGGCGAAAGCCTTGGAATCAAAGGGGATTGCATATAAAATAAATGAGGGCGATGGCGCGTTTTACGGCCCAAAGATAGACTTCCATTTAAAAGACAGCATAGGGCGCACCTGGCAATGCGGAACTATACAACTGGATTTTCAAATGCCAGAGCGTTTTGAGCTGGTTTATGTTGACCAGGAAGGCAACAGGGTTAGGCCAATTGTCATCCACAGGGTTATCTTTGGAAGTATAGAGCGTTTTATTGCTATATTGGTTGAGCATTTTGCAGGCGATTTGCCACTGTGGCTCTCTCCGGTTCAAGCTAACATAATCCCAATCAGCGAAGACAATCTTGCAGCGGCAAATGACCTGTTGGAATTTCTTGCTGGAAACGGGATAAGGGCGAAAATTGACAGCAGGAATGAGACATTGTCATACAGGGTAAGGGAATCTGAGCTCCAGAAAATTCCGTACTGCCTTGTTATTGGCGCAAAAGAAGCTGCAAGCTCGACAGTCAGCGTGCGCAGCAAGAAAAAAGGCTCTCTAGGCGTGCTCCCCATCCAGGAGCTTGTAGCGCTGATTGATGGGCAGATTAAGAGCAAAGAGCTCTAAAGCGGCGATTCGACAGCGGTTTTTCGCGTGCCAAAAGGGAGAAAAGGAAAGGAGAAACAACTGGCAACCAGCAATGAGTCTGTTGTTTTAACCAGTTGGTGGACGGCGTCAAGCCGTGGATTTGATTATGGGCAGAATAAGGATTTTTTGCGACAGCGGCGCAGATCTAGCCGCTGAGCTAATTCAAAAATACGATATTGAGGTGCTGCCGCTTGTAGTTATAAACGAAAATGTCGAATATAGGGATGGAGTCGACATTTCTCCAAGCGAGTTATATGCCAATATGCGAAGTGGAGTTTCATATTCCACTTCGCAAGTCACGTTAGAGGTGTTTGCGAAAGCTATGCGGGAGGTGGTGGGGGCAGGTGACGAATTCTTGTATATATCAGTTTCATCCAAGCTTTCAGGGACCTGCGATGCTGCCAGGGTAGCGCGAAACAAGGTTTTGGAGGAGCAGCCACAGGCTAAAATTGAAGTTGTTGACAGTTTATGCGTCTCGTCAGGATGCGGGATGGTTGTTGTGAAAGCAGCCCAGCTGGTTGAAAGCGGCATGGCTATTGAAGACATTGCAAAAGAAGCCTTTGATTTTTACCCGCGAGTCCAGCATGTTTTCACAGTGGACGACATGGTCTATCTCTATCGGGGAGGGAGGGTTTCAAAAACATCAGCTTTCCTAGCCGGAGCTCTAGACATCAAACCTTTGCTTGTTGTTGAAGAAGGTGCCTTATTGGCTGTTAAAAAGGTTAGGGGCGAGCGCAAAGCCCTCTCAGGCCTTGTTGACATGATGAAGGAGCGGGTTGATGCCGCTTCGATTAGAGGGCAGGAAGTTTGGATTTCCCATGCGGATGCCCACGAAAAAGTAAAAACTATGATAGACTTGGTCAAAGAGGAATTTGATGTCGAAAACTTCATAGTGGCGGACATGGGCGCTGTCGTTGGCGCACATGCCGGTCCTGGGGCTCTAGCAGTTTTTTTTCTAGATACAAAAGTTTAACAATATTGCCGGAATGCATACATAAGCTGCTATAAGAAGTTTTAGGAGGCTGGTATTAATGAGGATTACCTGCGAGTCTTGCCACAGTTCCATTCCAAGCTCTTCATTGTACTGCCCAAATTGCGGAAGCAGGGTAAACCGCCCTGCAAGCAATGGGCCTGCAAATAGATATGACAGCAATTCAACTGACCGCTACTATGATTACAGCGATATAATGGACAACAAATTGTTAGCTGCCCTCTCTTACTTTGGTGTTCTCCTTTTGGCGCCATTGTTGCTTCGCAGAGATTCCCCTTACGTGAATTTCCATCTTGTCCAAGGCATCAACCTGCTAATCTTGGATCTATGTGGCAGTTTTGTGATGCGCATAATTCGTTTGACATTGCTTGGAAGGCTTCATACCCTCATTTGGCTTTCCTTATTAATGCTGCATGTTATTGGCATAATTAATGCTTTGTCGGGAAAAACCAAAGAGCTGCCGGTTATCGACAAGTTTAAATTGATTAAGACTATTTAGGTTTGAAGGCGCAAATTATTTATGGCTAATAAGACTGTCCTTTCTGCTGTTGTGTATTTGTTGTTTGTGGTTCTGCTCGCATCATGCTCGAATGGGAATGCCATGACAATCACAACAGACCAACACGACAATATGGCAGTATCAAGAGCAAAGTATACGTTTGAGTTTGACAATGAAGATTTTCTTGTGAACATAAATGTAGAGCTTCGGTATAGCAATGCAAATGCTGCTGTAGAGGCGGCAGAACACTTTTCAAACGAGAAATCAGTCAAGGTTGACGACAAAAAAGTGACTTATGACAAAGAGTCAATTGCAGACTACCAAAGGTTTACTAAAAATGAGCTCAAAGTCATGTTTGAGTCGTTGGGCTATATTATAAAGTAAAGTAGCATCTCCAAACCGGTTTCAAGATTGCTTTTGCTGCCGGTTTTTTTTGTTCTCTGCTTGAGATCAAGCTATGGGCGTGGTTTTTTGGGGAAGTTTGCCGATTATTCTGCTCCTTGGGCAGAAAGGCGCATTGGTACTAAATCAATTGTAAAGGTTGGGGGGATTTATGGTTAAATGGGCAAAGATTTCTGGAGAACAGTGTTTTGGCTTGTTCGCTCTCGGATTTGCATTTTTCGCGCTCCAAGAGCTCCCTTATATTATTATGCCTTTTATTGCACTAGGCTCGAATCCACTGCTTGAGATGCAAGATAAATCTGTATTGCTCAACGCATTGGAAAAAGTTTTCGGCGTCTCATGTGTCGCCACGATGCTGTTTGTTGTCCATAAAGACGCTGTTTGGTTCTCTTTAGATACCATTAGCGAGAAATTGTTTTTCACTGCAGCAATAGCTGCAATCGTGGTTTATTTTGTTGGCTGGTTTTTATATTTCAACGGCTGCCAAACAAAAGGGCTGATTATTGCCTCCTTGGTAGCCCAGCCGCCGGTTTATTATACTTTTATTGGCTTATGGCGAAAAAACTATCCTTTGGCTATCATTGGATGCTTATTTTTAGCGGCGCATACCGCAAATGTGGCGCATAACTTGTCCCCATAATCCAAAGCTCGCTTTATCGTGCACAGATTGAGAGGACAGCCGCCCAAAAATAACCGATAATCATATTACAGGAGCTGATGGATATGGAATGGATAACGAGGCTAAATGAGACGATCAATTACATAGAAAAGCATTTGGCGGGCAAAATCGACTACGATAGGCTGGGAAAAATCGCATCTTGCTCATCATACCACTACCAGCGGATGTTCTCATATATGGCAGGTGTGCCATTGTCAATCTATATCCGCCGCAGGAGGATGACCCTTGCCGCCATTGACCTGCAAAAGGGCGAAAAAATCATTGATGTCGCTTTGAAATACGGCTATTCCTCGCCAACTGCATTCAACCGCGCTTTTCGCGGCATACATGGCATAGCGCCCTCATTGGCAAGGAATAGCGGGGCCTTCCTCAAGTCTTTCCCACCTATCAGCTTCGTCATATCAATCAAAGGAGCAGAAGCCATGGATTACAGAATTGAAAATAAAGAAGAATTCCGCATTGTAGGGATATCGATGCCAATGGACACCGAAATCGAAAAAAACTTTGAAATCGTGCCTCCAATGTGGGCAGCAGCCGCGGCGGACGGCACTCTCGAAAAACTTGCTGGTTTGATGGATGCCCAGCCTATGGGGCTCATTGGCGCTTGCGTTTGCTATGGCGATGATAATTGGCGCTATTTTATAGCTGCGGCGACAACGTTGCCTGCCGAAACCCCATTCGAGGAGTTCCAGGTCCCGGCAGCCACATGGGCTGTATTTCCCGGAGAGGGGACAAGCCAATCTATCCAAGACTTGGAGAAACGCATCGTCACGGAATGGCTTCCCACATCAGGCTACGAGTACGGCAATGCGCCAGATATTGAGTTGTATTTTGATAGCAGCCAAGAGAATATGAAATACGAAGTGTGGATTCCTATCATTAAAAAATAATCTAACACGCCGATTGCAAAAATAGTGGTTGCATAGCCAATCGGGAATATAAAGAGCCAGATGTTGATATCGAAAATGCTTTATTGGCAGAAGCGCATGTGCCTGGCAATGCAGTTAGTATGCAAGATCCCATGGTTGCCACTGCCAAGTTTCCAGAGCCATTGTTGTGGCGGCTATATCGCTGCTGCCGGCAGATTTGCAATTCCCTACAGCTTAGAAATTCCCAAAAAAGAGATTGCCGCATGGAGGGCCATGAACTCCATGCGGCGGTTTGAATAATACTCTTGGAGATTGAATCAAATTGAGGCAAAGGATAAAAGAATTTGCTTTGGAAGCTTAGTGATTGCTTAGAAGCTTATTTTATAGATAGCGGCCTTCCATGCTATTAAACCATTTGCCTTGCTGGCATATGTCTTTGCCTTCGCTTTAATGATGCGGCGCTTTAGTTGCTAGGGCGGGTTGCCAGTCAAAATATAGTATGCAGAGGTATCAATTTTTGTCGACATTATTTGGTTGCTGTCAGCTTTTTTTTATTTAAGGTGAATGTTATCGCTTGCTGGGTTTTGTTGAGGGAAGCTGCCCTATGCAGGCCAATGGTGCATGATCCCGGGTATTGGCACTTGACGCTGCCCATTTTTGCCCAACACTGTTGGATAATGCGCGATGCTATAATTATGTTTCGATCGCATAGAAAGCGCGGCAAGGCAGGTTTTTATAGCCATGACAAGTCGATATTACCGCTGTTTACCGTATCGGACTTAAACACTCTTGCCGTTGTCGGGCCGTCATAGAACATCTTTATATCGCTTTCAATAGACCCAGGTTGCTCCCCCGACTTGGAAGTGGCAATCAAGGCAAGGTCGTTGATGCGTTTGCCGTATTTCTCCAGATAGCTCCTTGCAGGGGTTGAAAGCTTTCCTGCCCAAATGGGGCTTAAGAGTATCAATCTGTCAAAGTTGGATGGGCACTGCTCATCGCCTTTGATTTGTGTTGTGGATTTCCTTGTGGCTTGGAAAGCCGCCGCAGGGAAAGACGGTTTTTTCCCCTCGTACATAATCTCGTTAACTTCACAACCCAGTTGCGCGGATATTTGCTGCGCAAGCTTTTTGGTAGTGCCGGTCCTTGAATAGAAAACAAGCAAATTTGCCATATTGATTGTAGTGTTGCCAAAAGCATAAAACTCAAAACATATCTGCGAAAGCAATCCTATGTCCATCACATCCGTTTTTCCATGTTTGCCATTGCGCCAAAAGGGATTAGCTGCAACCCGGCTTGGCTTGTTTTTCTGCTGCTAACGTTATAGTGCTTTGATATAGCCAAGGCGCATCCTAGCAGTGGACAAGCTTTTTTTCGCTCGAGTTTTATAATGATGCTGTTTTGGCATGCTCCTTTCCTCATATTTAAGATTGGGTATTGCAGGCTGCGTTTCATCCAGCGCATTACCCCATACTGTTTGGCGAACAGCCAACAGCTTATTTCCAAATTATTTGCCAATCGCCTATCTGCCAATTCGATTGTTGGCGCTGCAATTACAACCCTGCGGCCAGTGCTTGCTGCAAAAAAACCGTGGGCGATTAATGCAATTTGCCGCTATCCGCCCTTGCCCTGTCAAGCGCACCAACCCAACTTCCACAACATGGAGTTGTCCCGATTCCCAAGCTTTCTGGGTTGTTTGTGCCAACTTGGAGAATTATCCTATTCCATAATACACCACTTTATTTCGCCACCATGGCAGTTCGCATCTTCTATTTGATTTCCCCCGAAAAAAAATGTCATCGGGCAGAGGGAAATTGCTTGTAGTCCATTTCATAGGCCAAAACCGGGCAGCTTGTTTTTACGTTATTTCCAGTACTAAAAAAACACGCAATCAATATTGCGCGCTTTTCACAATGAGCGAAGGGAAAAACTTACCTTCCCCTTTGCCCTTTATCTTCAAAATAGTCAAAGAATGCGTCAATATGGGAATAATCTGCATCTGGTTTGCAGATGCGCTCGTTAGGCACCTTTACAGAATTGTTATTCACTTTTGGTCTAGTTCCCGAAAAAGCTGAAAGCAGGCTTTTAATCTTCTCAAAGCTGCCAATATTGCCAAATGCGGATAGTCTGGCAATGCAAGATTCTGGGTCTGCGCCGAACAAATCCGCCAACGAGCAGATGGAGTCAAACAGCCCTTCCACGTTTGATGTCAGTGAATCTGCCTGCAATATCGATTCCTGTAGATGTTTTAGCTTGTTTTCCGATAAATATGGCGCAATAGCGAGTATCGCCCCCTCCAAGCCCATATTAGTGCTGGATAGGTCGCTAAAATCCAGGATGTCAATTTCAGAAAGGTCATTTAGCAAATCTTTGATTTTAAAGAGCGTACGTACTATTAGAAAGTCGTTTGAGGCTAAAAGGGTCAAAAACTTGTTTGTTTTGCCGCCTCTGCGAGGAATGTAGCTAACCTCGTTAAATGATCCGTCATCCTCAAACTCGAAAGCCGTGTACTCGCTTTCGCTGGATTTGCCCCCGTCGATTGAATCAAGGGATTTTGCGCAAACCACAGCCATTGCCGCTAGCAGTATCTTGCTTGCGCCATTTATATTAGGCATACACATTAACCTCGCAATTGTTATTCGTCACAGCAGAAAAGCAGGTAAACCAGTATCAACAGCACAAGCCCGTTGCCTGATAGCAAACTGTTGAGAAAACCAAAACCTTCGATGTCAACCCCTTCGCCAAACAACAGCCATAATAAGCCTAGAATTATCAATAGGGTGGCCGGCGAAAAAATTTCGTTGTAGTCAAGTGATTTGTTTCCCATATATTCCTCCTAAATGATAGGTTGGGCCCTCTACTTTGGCATAGGTCTGCCACTGGCAATATATGTATAGATATTAGACAGAGAGCTATGGCCTGATATGTCTGCTAACATAATACGTATTGGCAGGGCAGCTGTGCGTAGGCATAGATCGCAATAAGCGGCAAAAAAATAATATTCTGGTTTTGGCGTGTCAATACTCCTCTTGAGGCATAAATAATACCCGCCCATTGGTTGCCAATGAGGCGGGTGGCATATTTAGCATTGACATGCGAAATGCCGTTATGTAATATTAGTTGGTGGGAAAATAAATAACCAGGGCGAGACAAGCAAAGCCCAATGGGCAGATTGCACATTTTGCTAAAAGGTATAGCGCAAAACTGCCAAAGATATCGGCATGTTTTGGGGCATAAGGAGGAGAATGGCGAACAGCAGTTTTAGGAACAAAGAAATTACACCAATGGATGAAGATTTTTCCCGTTGGTACACAGATGTCATATTAAAGACTGAGATGGTGGACTATGCGCCGGTCAAGGGCTTTATGGTTATCAGGCCATACGGCTATGCGATTTGGGAGATGTTGCAGGCGGCTTTCGACAAAGAATTCAAGAAAACCGGCCACCAAAACATGTATTTTCCGCTTTTGATCCCTGAAAGCTATTTAAACAAGGAGAAAGAGCATGTTGAAGGTTTTGCCCCAGAAGTCGCTTGGGTAACCCATGGAGGAGGGCAGGAACTTGCAGAAAGGCTTGCTATACGCCCCACTTCCGAGACGATTATATGCAGCATGTACGCCAAGTGGCTGAATTCTTACCGCGACTTGCCGTTCTTGTATAACCAATGGGCGAATGTTGTGCGATGGGAAAAAACAACAAGGCCATTCTTGCGCACCTCTGAGTTTTTATGGCAAGAAGGCCACACAGTGCATGAGACATTTGACGAGGCGCAGGCAGAGACGATGCAGATGATAGGCATCTACAAAGATGTTGTCGAGAACTTTCTGGCAATACCGGTTATGGTCGGGCAAAAAAGCGAGAAGGAAAAGTTTGCAGGAGCCCATGCCACTTATACCATAGAGGCGATGATGCATGATGGCCAAGCCCTGCAGAGCGGGACCAGCCACAACTTGTCAGACCATTTCGCCAAAGCTTTCGGCATCAAGTTCCTTGGCAGGGACAATGTGGAGCAGTTCGCTTTCACAACTTCTTGGGGAGTGTCCACAAGGCTTATCGGAGGGCTTATTATGGTCCATGGGGACGACAATGGGTTGAGGCTGCCGCCAAAAGCCGCGCCGATTCAAGCAATAGTCATACCTGTATCCCAAGACAAGGAAGGCGTGATTGACGCTGCCAATGTAATAAAAAGCAAAGCAGAGAGAATTGCCAGAGTCGCGATTGACGCGTCGACTGACACCAGCGCAGGCTGGAAATTTAGCCAGTATGAGATGAAAGGCATTCCAGTCAGGATTGAAGTTGGTCCCAAAGACCTGGCCGAAGGCAGTTGTGTCTTGGTCAGGCGCGACACCGGAGAGAAAAAAAGCGTCAGCATCAGCGATGTCGATATTGACCTTGAAAAGCTATTGGATGAAATACAAACCAATATGTTCCAGCAAGCCAAGGAGCGCTTAGCCAGCCAAACATCGATTGTTGACGGCGGCATGGGCCAGCTCCAGGAGACACTGTCATCCAAACCTGGGTTTATTTTGACAGGATGGTGCGGAGATATTGCATGCGAGGACGCGGTCAAAGAGAAAAGCGGCGCATCACTTAGATGCATCCCATTTGACACAAACGGGTATAAAGCTGATACGTGTGTGTGTTGCGGCAAACCAGCAAAGCACACTGTAATTTTCGCCAGGGCGTATTAGAGCAATACTCGCTGAGCAATTTGTTGGGCACACGGGGTTTGTTTCGGCAGAATGCGGCAAATTCCAACCAGCGTGCCCGCACACTGCACTAGAAAGGATAAATATGGAAAACATTTTTGATGTTTTAAGTAGCCGCGGCTACATTGAGCAGTGCACACACACAGATGAAATTAGAGAGTTGTTCGCCAAACCTGGAGTGGTTTTTTATATCGGTTTCGATGCCACAGCGGATAGCTTGCATATTGGGCATTTTATCCAAATTATGGTGATGAAGCATTTACAAGAGGCAGGCCATGTGCCGCTTGTGCTTCTTGGAGGCGGGACAACAATGGTGGGCGACCCGTCAGGAAAAACCGACATGCGCCAAATGATGGGTAAAGAAGACATCCAAGCCAATGCTGATAAATTTGAGGCTATGTTTGGCAAATACATCGACTTTTCTGACGGCAGAGCGCTTATTGACAATAATGTGAATTGGCTAGCCAAATTAAACTATATCGAGTTTTTGCGTGATGTGGGCCCACACTTCTCTGTCAACAGGATGCTAGCGGCAGAATGCTATAAAAACCGCATGGAGACAGGGCTGACTTTCCTTGAGTTCAACTATATGATCATGCAAGCATATGATTTTTTGGTTCTCCATGAAAAATATGGATGTATGCTCCAAATTGGCGGAAACGACCAATGGTCAAACATTATCGCAGGTGTTGACCTGATACGCAGAAAACTGCAGGAACCATCATATGGCATGACCTTGTCTTTGCTTGCCAACAGCGAGGGCATCAAAATGGGCAAGACAGAAAAAGGCGCATTGTGGCTGGACGAGGCAAAGACGTCGCCATACGAGTTTTTCCAGTATTGGAGAAATATCGATGATGCCGATGTAGGCAAATGCCTTGGGCTTTTGACATTTTTGCCAATGGATGAAGTAGGCAGGCTTGCTTCGCTGGAGGGGGAATTGCTTAATGAGGCGAAAGAAACCCTCGCCTTCGAAGTAACCAAGCTGATCCATGGGGAAGAGAAAGCCAAAAGCGCATTAGAGGCGTCTAAAGCCCTTTTCTCGGGGGATCCTGACGCGATTAGCGCGCCTTCAGTCGCAATCAGCAATGATGCTGTGTCAGGCGGCATAAATGTAGTTGACATGCTTGTGCTGGCTGGATGTGCCCCGAGCAAGTCTGAGGCGAGGAGGCTCATTGCCCAGGGGGGCATTGCGCTAAATGGGGAGAGAGTCGATGATGTAGATTATGTTGTTGAAATTGGCAGGTTTGCTGAAGGTTTCTTGTTAGTCAAGAAAGGCAAGAAAAGCTTCACAAGAATTGTGCTTGAATAGGGCGAGTAGCAGCTTTTTTAATTAGGCCGACAAAACAAAACCTGGCATATTCATGTTGAATTTCGGGTTTGCCTAGAAAAACACCTTGCAAATTGTTATATTATATGATTTTTTGCCTGAAAAGCATCTGTTTTTTGCCTTGGGGCATATTGCTTTTATGGCTCATTGATATCATCGGGCAAGAGGGAACTCAAGCACACCCAAGCCAGCTCGTGAAGACATGCCGCTGCGGGATAATTGCCAGTATTGGCAATCCTTTTGCCTGCATTTATTCTCTTGGGCACAGGCGATCACGCTCTTTGGGATGCTGTGGTGGAATACTCAAAAACTCCAATTAGCTGGCTCTTGACTGTTTTTGAGAATTCTTGGCAGGTTCAAGCCGTGTTGAAATACTTTTGCAGCGGCATTATTTGCTTTAAATGCTCTAAGAGGTTGTTGCTCTTGATTATAAGAATTGTGCAGCAGCCTCTTTTTTTTACGCTTTTTGAAAGAAGAAGCCATAGGCAAAACGTTGCCAGTTATTCTTTAGCCTTATTTGCGGAGTTTTTTATCTTGTTTTAAAGGACTTGCCCTCCCATTGGCATATCAAACAAATGGAGGTAAAAAAAATGGCTGAAGATTACAAACTCTTTATATCAAACCAAGCATTTGCCGCATCAAGCATCAGCGGCCACGAGAAGCATGTTGAGAGAACAGCGGTCGCCTATAACAACCTGGACATAATAGATGGCAGGGCTGATAAGAATTATTACTACAAGCGTCCGGAAGCCTCATATAAAAACCAGCTGGACACCATGTACCAAAGTGGTTTGATCGACAAAACAGGGCAGAAAAAGACCCAGAATGTGCTTAATGGTTTTGTCTTTAATATGAACGCATTGTATTTTTTGGAGCATGGGGGGTATGAGGGCGCAATCAAATTTTACAAACATGCATATGATTTTGCTGTGAAAGAGGCAGGCGGGGAGCAGTTTGTCTTGTCTGCAGTCATGCATGCAGATGAGTTGAACAAGACCTATTCCACAAAAATGAAATGCGAGGTCTATACCTACCACCTTCATGTAGTGTTCACTCCTGTTGTCAAGAAGATTGTGCACGACAAAGACCATGGCGCTAAAGAGGTCTATAAAATAAGCCACAACCAAAAGTGGGCCAACAAAGTCAAGATCGAAGGGAATACCAGAAGCGTCGAGTATGCCTACTCTTTGTTGCAAGACAGGTATTATGAACACATGAGCATGGCAAGGTTGCCCAATATCCAGCGAGGCGAAAAGGGGTCAACCATCGAAAAGTTGAAGATGCTTGACTACAAAGGCCAACAACGCCAAAAATATGTCGATGGGCTGGAAATAAGGGCTAAGGAGCTGGAGGGGCACATCCATTTGCTGGAACAGGCAAAAAACAGCCAAAACAAAAAAATTCCTATGTCATATCAAATGATCCAAGATGGCGCCAGGTTGTCGAAATTGTCAAAAAATGAAGTTGTTGTTGAGAAAAAAACATGGGATGGCGTATTGGCTATGGCGCAGAGCTACTATGCTTTGAGCCATGAGTTTTCGGGCATGGAGAGGGCGGTGTCTATCAGCAAGGACCAGCTGCATAATGCTGGTTTGTTGATTAGCAAGCTCTCTGCGCAGGTTAAGGAGTTGGAGCCTGTAAAAGAAAAGGAGCTAGAAAAAACAAAAGAGCACGCTGAATTGAAGCGTGGCAGAGATTAGCGCTTCAAGCATTATCAAGTCGTTTAAACTGGATTGCCGAGAATTCCCCTGCTGGGATTCTTTGGCGGAATGCCGGCGTTCCCGGAAACAGCTGCTGCCGAGCGCCGAGCCTGCGATGAGCCCATGTAGAATGTCCCACCATCCAAACTTAGTGGCTTGGCGAACATCCTTCTCAATTTTGTGTTTTTTAAACAGCCGAGTAGTGCTGTGGAGGCGCATTTGCCAACTATAAAACGGCAAAAAGCCCCGAGTGCAGTATTGTAGCATCCGGGGCTGTCAGATATTAGGAGAGTCGCATATCTATTTCCATTCAGTCAAGTTTCCCTTTGTTACTAGGAAAGCCCGCTTGGCGATTTTGGCTAATGGCAAGTCCGATTTGTGGTCGGAATAAAACTCTTCGCAGGATGTGATGCCTGTCTCATCTACTAAACGCCTATATTTCTCAGAGCCATAACAATTATTGCCGGTAATCCTGCCTGTCTCTTTATCAGAAGGGGTGGCAATCAATAAAAAGCCTAAGCGCCTTGAAACCTCGGCCAAGATAAACTCCGGAGCAGCTGAAATAATGATGTCATCATCAGAGCGCTGGGCAAGGTACCAGTCATAAATTTTGCCAAGATGGACATCCCAAAATGCAGAAAGGAGTTCGTCAGGGTCGTTGTAGTCTTTCATGAACATAAACAGCCTTGTCTTGTACTTTTCCTTGTCCCGGGTGAGCAAGAAAGACACGCTTGCCCCCACAGCCCGAATAAAAAGCAGAGGGTTTGGCTTGCGTTTAAAACAGTACAAAAAGAAGTCTACAGAAGAGTTGCCTGCGTAGATGGTTTTGTCAAAATCGTAAATATTCATTTGTTGTTTCCTGTCAATTGTGGCCTTAGTCATATTTTCCTTTCATGTCATGGCAGAGTAGCCAGATTAATGCAATAAATGTAATGTGCCTCTATCTAACTGCTACTGTGGGGCTATAGCAGCGTTTTTCAAAGTTGACGAAGCATACAATTCCACCTTTCCAATAATCGTCTTGTTCCAGATCGCAATTCTGCGCAGGCGGGTCAATTATTGAATGGAATTCAGGTTACTGCTTCTGGCAACAATAGCTGAAAGGTTTAGCCATAACCATAGTACAACAGTTTTAAATTCTAAAAAAAGCGTTGCCAAAGTAATGCAGATTCTGCGGGTTAGACCATTATAGCACAGGATCGCTGTTTTAAAATATGGCATACGCTGTTTCATCAAATCTTGGCGCAGTAATAACCCATAATTATTGCAGCAGGTGGTTGGTGCCCGCTCTGTGTGCGCCGGCAGCTGCATAATATCCAGCTTGCATTAGTATCCTTGGCAGCAACTGGGGCTCAAGCAGACGCTGGGCTCTTTTCCAATGGAACAGCAATAGGCTAGTAGTAATATCCAAAAAAATTAGATGGAAGTAGTTGGATGGAGGAGGATTCGGAAAACGCCTAGGGAAAGCCCGAGATTTTAAATTATGTCTCGTTGTTTTATTCTCCACATGCCTGCCACTTGCCGAAATGGATCCTCGGCAAGCTCCAGACAATCCCATAGGCGGCCATGATATTGGCAATCCCAGCAAGCGCAACTTTCTAGGTCCTTGCAAGCCGCACTACGGTGGCTTGGCAAAAGAAAGGCCATGCTTTGAAGCCAGCATCGTCCCTCATGTTGCTGGCATCAAAGCAGAAGGCGCCTTTGTTTGGTTTTTGTGTTGGTTTATCTTTATTAAAGCTCCTTGGCTGTGACATCTTGCTGCTTTGAGGCCTGGATTTTCAATGTAAAAGTCTTGCACATTTTTATGCCATACTATTTTCTGGAAACATTGCGGATCCAAAAGACAAGGACGGTGTGCCGCTTCACTCTTGCCCGTGGGGGACATGCGATATGAGCTGGCAGCATTATTTATTAATCCATAGGAGATGTTTAGCGTTGAAAGTATTCATTGTTTACGCTCATCCAAGCTAAGACTCATTTACAAGATATGTGCGGGATAGTTTTGTTGAAGGCTTAGCATCTGCCGGACGCTCATTTATAATATCAGACTTGTATAATATGGGATTCATTACTGACATATTACTGGGAAGCAAATTACAGAGATGATTTGCTTCAAGCAGACGATGTAATCGAGGAACTGAATAAAATCAATTCCTGTGATGTGCTTGTATTTATATCCTGTATTCTGGACAGAAGCCCCCACAAAACTGGTTGGGTGGTTCGACAGAGTTTGGGCTTATGGTTTCGCTTACGGAAACAGGCGCATGGAGCAACTTGAAAAAGCATTGATAATCTGCGTTGCCGGCCCCATTCTATGCAAAATCTTAAAGAGTACAGCCATTATGATGCCATGAAAACCGTTATGCTCAGCGATAGGATTTTTGACAGAGCCAAGGGGAAAGATTTTTGCTGGATTCCACGACAAAATTTGATATGGACGCACGCGAATCGAATTGGGATAGGCGCTTGAAAACCGCCTTTGAAGCAGGCCGCACATTGTAAGCACAACGAAAGTGGACACTTCGCAATGAAATGTCCGCTTCGCCGCCATTGGTTCGCAGACATCGCCAATGGGGGTTTTGCGGGGCGAGGGCATTTGCCCCAAGCAAGCAGCCTTCTTCGAGGAGCGTGGCTTTTTGCGCCACTATGCGTGTTTCAGTTATTTCGAGCGCTTGTGGCGGGACTTCTGCGCTCCATTTTCCACCATCTGCCCGTAGGCCCTGCGATAGCTTTCGCGTAGTTTTATCATTCTCTTGTTTGGCTCATTTTGCATACTCTTCGGTGATTTCGTTCATCTAGCGCCGTAATTTTTTGCGAAGGTATTCATTTATCAATCCAAAATTTGGCAGCCATGCGAAACCGATGCTTCCAATAAAAAGGACATACAACAAATATGTCCTCATTGTGCTGCAACACAGCTTAGGAACGGGCCTTTTTCGGCTATATGTCCAACGAGGCATGGCTTTTGCAGGGATCCTCCAAGTCAGCCGCATTTAGGCGCTTTCACTTCCGATGCAGCCCGTTTATCGCCCAAACTTTGCCCGGCTCAACAATCATGGGAGCTCCTCTTGAAGCAAGTGGAACGCAAAAGAATCTAGCAAGGCTTTGAATGACGCGTCTATGACATCGGTTGACACACCCACAGTGCCAAAACTCCCATATTGGTTCGAATAGGACATTACAACCCTGACTTTCGCTGCAGTCGCAGATGCAGAGTCGATAACCCTGACTTTGTAGTCGGTTAAAACCAAGCTCGACAAGCTTGGGAAAAAGGATATGAGGGTCTTTCTGAGGGCAAGGTCGAGTGCGTTGACAGGCCCGTTGCCTTCTGCCGCGCTTATCTTGGTTTTTTCACCAACAGTCGCCTTGACGATTGCGCTGGCGATATTGCTTGGAGATCCAAGGTTCTTCTCGCCAATAACCCTGTAAAGGTCAACTTTGTAGGGAGGGTTGAAAATCCCCAAGGATTGCATCACCAACAGCTCCAATGATGCTTGGGCAGATTCGTACTGGTAGCCGTCTGCCTCTTTTGCCTTGATCAAAGCAATGGCAGCTTGGGTTTTTTCACTGTCTTTCCCTGCTTCCCCTGACAGTTTTTCCACTAAGCTGTGTATTGCCGCCCTCCCTGAAACTTCGGATACAAGCAAATGACGTTCATTGCCAAATACTGCAGGGTCGTTATGCTCGTAGGTTGCAGGGTTTTTCAATACTGCGTCTATGTGCAAGCCGCCTTTATGTGAAAACGCGTTTTTGCCGACATACGGCGAAGAAGGGTCGACAGGCATGTCAGACACTTCAGCTATAAGCCTGGCTGTGCCAGTCAACAAGCTTAAGTCAACGCCTTCAATCTGCCCTGAGGCCGCCAGCAACGCCATAACTGTTGAAAGCCTTGTGTTGCCGCACCTTTCTCCAAACCCGTTGAAGGTCCCTTGGAAATGGAAAGCGCCTGCCCTGACCGCTTCAATGGTATTTGCTACAGCAAGCTCTTTGTCATTGTGGAAGTGGACTCCGACCTTTCCAGGGTGGGAAGCGCACATTTGGCTTGCAATATCCGCAACCTGCCATGGCATTGCCTCGCCATTTGTGTCGCAGAGCACAATGCAGCTTGCCCCCGCAGCTATTGCGGCGCTGGCGACACTCATTGCGTAATTGCTGTCTTCTGCAAAACCTGTGAAGAAATGCTCGCAGTCGAAATAGACTGCCGCGCCCCTGCTCGCCAAAAATGAGACGCTGTCATAAACCATCTCGAGATTCTGTTCGGGGGTAGCCCCGATGACGCTAGATGCTTGGAAAATTGAGCTTTTGCCTACTATTGTGACAACCTGCGCGCCGGAGCCCAACATTGCCAAAAGGTTAGGGTCCTCGCTGGCTTTTGTGCCTTTCTTCTTTGTAACGCCGAATGCGGCCAGCCTTGCCTTTTTTGTTTTTTTCCCTTTCAAAAGCTCAAAGAGCTGGTTGTCTTTCGGGTTGGAGTAAGGGTTGCCGCATTCAATAATATCAACACCAAAATCATCCAGGGCGCTTATAATCGCAAGCTTGTCGGCGATTGTGAATGAAATCCCCTCGCATTGGGAGCCGTCCCGGAGTGTTGTGTCCAAGGATTCCAATGCCATCAGGGATTTCCGCTCATTTGCCTAAGCTCTACTTTCCTGATTTTGCCGCTGATTGTCTTTGGCAACTCATCGATGAATTCCACCAAACGGGGGTATTTGTATGGCGCAGTCGCCTTTTGGGTGAAAGCCTGGATTTGTTTCTTTAGCTCGTCGCTCCCCTCGGTCCCAGCCACAAGAACAATGTATGCTTTGACCAGCTGGCCCCTCAAATCGTCAGGCACACCGATTACTGCGCACTCGAGCACGTATGGCAGCTCCATAATAACGCTTTCGATTTCAAATGGGCTGATCCGGTACCCTGAAGACTTGATCAAGTCGTCAGTCCTGCCCACGAACCATAAATAGCCGTCCTCATCCCTCCATACCGTATCGCCGGTGTGGTAGATGCCATCGCGCAAAGCGTTGGCGCTGGCCTCTGCGTCATCCACATATTCCTTGAAGAGCCCGTAAGGGCGCCCTTCCCCATAACGGATGACTACTTCGCCGATTTGGCCGTTTTCTGTCTCGCTTCCGTCAGGGTCTACAACCATAATGTCATATTGCGGATTTGGCAGCCCCATAGAGCCAGGCTTGGGCTCGGTATTGACAAGATTGGCGATAGTCAGGGTGGTCTCTGTCTGGCCGAACCCTTCCATTATCTTCAAGCCGGTATGCTCGTAAAACTTGTTGAAGACTTCCGGGTTGAGCGCTTCCCCGGCAGTGCACACATATTCCAAGCTGGACAAATCGTAGTTGCCCAGGTCTTCTTTGATGAAGAACCTGAATATAGTCGGGGGCGCGCAAAATGATGTTATTTTGTATTTCGCAAACAACACTAGCAAATCGTGCGCAGCAAACTTTTCAAAATCGTATGTCATGACGCATGCCTCGCAAAGCCACTGCCCGTAAAGCTTGCCCCACACGCTCTTGCCCCACCCTGTGTCTGATACAGTGAAATGAATCCCGTCAGGGTTGACATTGTGCCAATGCCTGGCTGTAGTGATATGGGCTAGGGAATAGGTATGGGCATGGGCCACCAAGCGCGGGTACCCTGTTGTGCCTGAAGTGAAGTACATGAGCATGTCCTCGTCCTTGTGTGTGTCCTGCCTCCCATATCCGGGGCTGGATGCTGTGACGCCTGCTTCAAAATCCTCCCATCCATCCCTCTTTGGCCCGCACAGGATTTTTATTACGACTTGGGGGCATAGGGCGAATGCTTTTTCACACTCTTCCTTGACTTGCCCGTCTCCAGTGCAGACGATAGCTGTGATATTCGCTTTGTCGAAGCGGTAAACCAAGTCTTTTTCTACAAGCTGGTTTGTCGCTGGGACAGCGACTGCGCCTATCCTATGCAAAGCCAGTATGGAAAACCAAAACGAATAGTGGCGCTTTAACACAAGCATCACCCTGTCGCCTTTCTTGATTCCCAGGGACACAAAAAAGTTTGCGGTCCTCTTGGACATCTCGCTCATGTCGGCGAAAGTGAAAATCCTCTCATCTGTCTTGTCATCGTTCAGCCAAACCATAGCTGGCTTGGAAGGTGTTTTAGCTGCTACATCGTCAATACAGTCAAATGCAAAATTATACGAGTCTTCCGGCTTGAAGCTGATCTTGACCAGCCTGCCTTTGCTGTCAAACTCTTCATCAACGAAATTGTGGTATACCAGACCGCTTTTACTATCCATGATTATTCTTCCTCCTAGCTATTCTTCATTACTATGGCGAGGAAGACACAGTCTGCTCCGCCGGTCGCTATCATCCCGTGCCCCCTGCCCGAGTCGTAGTACACACAGTCGCCCTCATTGAGGATTTCAGTGTTGTCCTCAAAGCGCATTTTCATCGATCCGGACAGCACGAAGTTCATTTCCTGGCCTTCATGCCTTGACAGCTGGATTTCAGCATCTTGCTCCTCTTCGAGGTATGGCGCTCTTACAAGGAAAGGCTCAGCAATTTTGTTTTTAAAGCTGTATGCCATATGCTTGTAATTGAGCCCGCTGCGTCTTTTCACATCTAGGCCTTTGCCAGCTCTCACTATGCTGTAAAATGAGAGCTTTGGCGTGACTCCGGACACCAGCTCCATCAAATCCACGTTGAAGCGCTCAGCGCACAAGTAGAGGAAAGTAAACGAAAAGTCGCTCTTGCCGTTCTCTGCGTTTGTATACTCCTCAACGCTTGATTTGGTCACATCAGCCATTTCTTCTATGCTGATCTCTAAAATTTCCCTAATACTGCGGATACGTTCAGCTACGCTTTCAATAATGTAATCCATACGAATTGTCCTCCTCATCGGCAGCCGCTTTATGGGAATAAAAAAAGCCCCAAAATTTTGAGGCGACTTTCACCGCGGTACCACTCAAATTGCCCACTTGCGGAGCCACTCTCTACGCGTCAAACAACGCGAGCCCTTGTAACGGCGGAACCCGTTGCCCCTTACCTGTTATTTCAGGGGCACTGCTCAAGAGGGATATTTTGAAAGCATGTTTTACCGGTTTTCAGCTGCCCCGGTTCTCTGTTAAAAAACAATAGCCTCCAACTTTTGTCTCTATCAACGCATTTGAGCAGATTATAATTAGTTCTTGGTTTTATGTCAACATCTTTTTGTCATTTCGCGAAAGAATGCACAGGATAAGGCAAAAATGTCTGGAGCTCGCTGAGCAGCTGCTGGCAAACCATGGCGGGTGTCGCTAAAGTAAAGATTTTGCTTCCCCCGTCGTTTTTAATTTGGCGACATTGCTGCTGGCAAAGTGGGGACCGGTGGGATTTGCTATGCTGCCCAAACTGGTGTGGCGAGGCTATGGGCTCTTGGCGACTCGGCGGGGGAAGGCGGGATTTGCTGATTCGCCTTTCAAAGAGTGGGGATTGGTGGGATTAATGGTTGGGAAGTCGAAATGGGAAATTATCCTATAATGTGAATTATTATAACATTTTCATGTCGAAAAATGGCAATATTGTATTATTACTTATCTACTATAAGGTGTTCTTTCTAGATGAAAAGCATTTCAATCATGTGAATAGCTATTCATCTGGATAATAAGTACAAAAATACCAGGAATGAATGTCACGAATACTTATAGTGAAATAAAATCAACTCAAAAGAGATGTATTCGCCAATTAGTAAAATTAGCGGAGAAAAGGGGAGCGACATTAGAATTCAATGTGAATTCAGTTCTTTTGCCATTAATAACAGTGAATTATGAACACTTCAACATAGTTGAATAGAGCCAAGCGAGAAAAAGTAGAATGCTTCATTTTTTGGTTTTGTGTTTAACGGTGAATTTGTTTCGAATTTGCGCTGTCTGGACCCGCTCTTCTTGCTCACCGAGGAAAAAGTCAAGTATTATTCATATATACAACTAATCATATATCACAATAAAAAATATACTGTATAATATATCGGTTTGGATAAATAATAAATTAGTGGCAAATCTATTAATAACATGTTTACTACAAAGATTCCTTTTTGCTTCCTTCAAACTGCTTTACCCTAATAATAATCAATTATTAACAAAACATAGCGAAAATGTCCTTTATTAGCATGATTTAATATTGGGCCATCTTGTAGCGTTTTTTCAGAAGTATAAGCATTTATCCATTTTTCACATAGTTACAAAATTATACATAACACTAAAACACATAAATAATGTAACGAATAGGTAATTTATATTTTTCGACAGGTTTCGTTCGATTATTTCGGTGAAATTTACCGAAAATTATCCTGTTTTTTGAAAAGTACTAATCAACCTTGTATTATTCGAAAATTCTCGACAGTTAAGATTCGAACAAAAAATAAGAATCAAGGAAAAGCACTTGAATTAAGTGGGGCTCGGTGGTACTATATGGGTACCAGTGGGATACTAGACCATTGCCAGTGGGATATCAAATGGAGCGAGTGGTTCGTTGAACTCAAAACAAGTATATTACACCCTAGACGACAAAGGAAGATTGAGCATACCGTCTTTTATTAGGAACACTATTGGAGATTCTTTCACCGTGACAAGAGGCCTCACTGAGCCATGTCTATATATCTATTCACAAACTGAATGGGAATCCCTTTGCAACGCTGTCAAGAAGTTCAAGCTCAACGATGAGAATGCCCGTAATTTTGAAAGGGTTTTCATCGGCGGCTCTTGTCCCTGCAATGTGGACAAGCAAGGGCGGATCCTTTTGTCCCAAAACCTGAGGGCCTTCGCCGGCCTTACCAAGGATGTGACTATCTTGGCATTGACTAACAGGTTTGAGATCTGGGACACAGCGACATACTACGATATCTTTGCCTCATACGTTATGCCTGAAGGCGGAATTGAAGGGCTTGACTTCTGATGGCAAACCATATTCCAGTAATGTACACTGAAGTCCTAGAGTCTTTAGATATAAAGACAGACGGCATCTACCTGGATATGACCCTCGGCGGTTTCGGCCATGGGAGAGGTATTTGCGAAATGCTGGGCAAGGACGGCCTTTATATCGGCCTTGACTTGGACAGCAGCGCAATTATCCGCGCCAGCAGCAGCACAGGGGGTCTAAAATGCGAAACCGCATTTATCCAAACACATTTTTCGCGCTTTGTGGAAATCCTCGCCGGCCTCGGAGTTAAAACATTGGACGGCATATTAATGGATCTTGGAATTTCATCTTACCAGCTTGAAGAAAGCGGGCGAGGCTTTTCCTTTAATTTTGATGAACTTTTAGATATGCGAATGGACACCTCATCAAAGCTATCTGCTTATGAAATAGTAAACACCTATAGCCAAGAGCGCTTGGCAGACATCATTGAAAGCTATGGAGAGGAGCGTTTTGCAAAAAGAATCGCTGCAAGGATAGCCCAGGACAGAAAATCTTCACCCATAAAAACTACAGGACAGTTGGCAAAGCTGTGCGCCCAGTGCATTCCAGCCAGGTTCCATGTGCCAGGGCGCAATCCGGCGACAAAAGTATTCCAGGCCCTTCGAATAGAAGCCAACGATCTTTTGTCGGGCTTAGGGGATACTGTGCGCTCGGCGATCGCACATCTCAATGAAGGCGGAAGGATTTCAATTATTTCTTTCCACTCCCTTGAAGACAGGGCAGTCAAGCAAGCGTTCGCAGAAGCGGCCAAAGGTTGCGTCTGCCCAAAAGAGCTTCCGGTGTGTGTGTGCAACCATTTGCCTGAGATAAAATTATTAACTAAGAAGCCTTTGGCTCCGTCCAGCTCGGAGATAGTTGCCAATCCAAGAGCCCGATCCGCAAAGCTTCGGGTAGCCAGCAAGCTGGTTATATCAGATATGTGAAACGCATAGAATGGAGGAGAGAATGAGCAACAAATCACTATCGCTAGCAAAAAACACAGCAGAGTTGCAAGCCGATGCCTCTGACGTCAAGCGCAGAGTCCAAATCAGAAGAATATCACGTAAAAGTAATAAATCCCTGATTGTTGCCTGCCTTGTTTTTCTTGTGTTGTCCACATGCCTTGTTTTCCAGCGAAACGAAATCAACAACCTAGATAGCCAAATCAGGGAACTGGAGATTGCCCACAACCGTGCTGTGAGCATAAACGACGATTTGAGGGGGCAAATCCTCAAAGTCGACAAATCCCAGATCGAGCGTTACGCTGTAAATGTCCTTGGCATGGTCAAAGCAGATGCCGGAGATGTTGAAAGGGTTTCTTTCAACGTGCCCAAGAAGCCAGCCCCCGCTACCGAACAAAAGGCAAAAGGCGGGTTTGGGGCTGCTATCAATAGTTTGATGAGGCTTTTTAGCTGAAGCGCCTGGATATTGCAAAAACCTGGACTTTCGAAAAACAAGGTGTCAATCTTTTAGTTTGGTGGTTAGAATGGAAGCAAGATTTAGGCAACTGTCTATCAAACGCATCGTTGCGGCTTTTTTGCTCATCATGTTCTTTTTCTCCTTGCTGCTAGTCCAGCTTTTCAAGCTGCAAGTATTGTCTGCAAGCGAGCTTAGCGAAAAGCAGTCCTATTATATGACAAGAGATATGCCCCTGACAGCGTCTAGGGGCGATATATATGACCGGAATCTGAATATTCTAGTCAGGGACGCCAGCTGTTCGATGATAAGCGTTTATCCGAACAGCGTCAAAGAGCCTGAAACTCTCAGCATCTTTCTATGCTCTAAGCTAGGTTTGGATTATGATTCGGTCTATAGCAAAGTCACAAACACAAAGCTCGATTATGTGACTATAAAACGTGGTGTCGAAAACCATATTGCCATTGAGATCAAAGACGAAAAACTTTCTGGAGTGCGCATAACTGAGGACAAGAAGCGTTATTATGTAGACAGCACGTCAGCAGCCTATGTTTTGGGGTTTTTAGGCTCCGAGCATTTGGGCATGTACGGCGTCGAATCTGTGCTCAACTCAATATTGCAAGGGATTGATGGCCGCCAGACAGTTTTGACCGATTCCCAAGGGCGGGTTATCGAATCTGAAAACATATTCAAAGTCGAAAGCCAGCCGGGCCGCTCGGTTTCTCTTACACTGGACTCAATATTGCAGTATTATACAGACAATGCTGTTTTGGAGGCATATCTGCAACACAGGCCAAAAAGAGTTATAGCATTAGTGAGCGATCCATATACCGGCGAGCTGCTAGCAGCCTCGGCTTATCCCAGCTATGACATGTCAAATGCTTGGAATATCAGCGATGATTTCCAAACTGCATTTTCAAAAGACTTTGCAGGCAAAACCCTTGGAGAGCAACAGCTTGAAATGTGGAAAAACCCCTTTACCTCGTTTATATATGAGCCTGGGTCTACATTCAAGACTATTACAGTTTCCAGCGCCCTCAATGAAGGGGTTGTGTCAACATCCTCGACCTTTAATTGCTCTGGCTCTCTTTTGGTGTCTGGAATTCGAGTCAAATGCCATATATTTCCACGATCCCATGGGCATGAGACTTTGACCCAAGCCTTGGTCAATTCATGCAACCCTGCTATGATGAATATAGTGATGAGCATGGGAGGAGAGCGATTTTATGCCGCATTGCGAAACTACGGTTTTGGCAAGAAGACAGGCATTAAACTTGATGGCGAAGAAAATGGCTTGTTGACTGACAGATCTGGCTCAGCAGTTGTAAACTACGCAACCCTCGGGTTTGGCCAAGGGCTTTCAGTGACGCCTTTGCAGCTGCTGATGGCAGAAAATGCGGCGATAAATGGCGGGGTCCTCTATGAGCCTATGTTGGTGAAAAGCGAGATCAACACAGCCACAGGCGATATAATAGTTGAGCATAGCCCGAAAGTGGTGCGCAATGTGATTTCCGAGGCGGTATCCTCCATTATGGTGTCAATGCTTAGAGAGAGCGGCGAGCGCACTATGGGTTTGAACGACTACAAGGATCTGAAGATTGGCGGAAAGACTGGCACCGCCCAGAAGATTGTTGACGGGGCATATGCCCAAGGGAAGAATGTCGCTAATTTCTATGGCTTCGCGCCATATGATGATCCAAAACTGTCCGTGCTTGTAATTGTTGATGAGCCTACAGGCGACCAGAGCACAGGCAGCATGGTGGCAGCCCCAGTGGCAGCCAAGATCCTCTCCCAAGCCATTGGCTACGTGGATTCTCGCCAATCTGGGGATTATAGCTCCAGGCCGGCATTTATAGTGCCTGACATGAGGGGCAAGACCAAAAGCGAGGCTGTGGCTACTCTCGAGAGCCTAGGCGCCACATACGAGCTGACAGGCGACCATGACGGAATTGTCACAGACCAGTCAATTCTAAGGGAAGAATACATCCCTGGCAGAAAAATAGTAATTGATGTGACATCATCGGACACAAATACGGTATTGATGCCTGATTTGAAAGGAATGAGCGTCCAACAAGCCAATAGCATACTGAGCTCACTAGGTTTGGTTCTCAACGCCAGCGGAGGCGGCATCGCTGTATCGCAAAGCGTCGAGAAAGATACCTTCGTGACAAAGAACAGTGTCATAAGCGTGACATTCAAGTATATCCAGTAGCCCATAGATAACCGCTTGTCGGTATTGGGTGGGGGGCATGCCTCCCAACTAGGGTTGAATATTCATCCACATCGCCTATTGTGTCTTTTTGCTTGCCGGCAGGCAAGCAGATATTTGGGCTTGTGGTTTATAGGCCTATGCAGCCGCAAGGTTAGAGAGGAGGAGGCGCATTTCCCCAAACGCTTTTCAAAGCGTAGGTGTCTTGCGCTAAGGTTTAATGGATGATCCAGCTAAACACATCACACGCTGCCAGGCTTGCAGGCGGCCGAATTGAAGGCGAAGACCGGGACTATCAAATTACTTCCGTAGTTGTCGATTCGAGGAAAGCTAGAGCTGGCAGCTTGTTTTTCGCCTTGAAAGGCCAAAGCACTGACGGGCACAAGTTTTTGGCTGACGCGTACTCAAACGGTGCGCGTGTGGCGGTAACCAGCGAAGTAGACCCTTCATTTGAAGGATGCCAAATTGTTGTGCAAGACACCTTTGAAGCATTGCAAAATATGGCCAGGGGCTACATGGAGATGTTTGATTTGCCTGTTTTAGCTGTAACAGGATCGAGCGGGAAAACAACAACAAAAGACATTTTGTCAAGCGCTTTGTCGCTAAAATACAATGTAGCAAAGACCCAGGGCAACCTCAACAGCTCCACTGGTGTCCCTCTGTCTGTGTTTAATCTAGACATGGGCCACACTATTGCTGTTTTTGAAGTGTCAATGTCCGCGCCGGGGGAAATCCTCGGCAACGTAAAGATTATTAAACCCACTACCGCCTTGATCACAAATATCGGGGTAGCGCACATGGAGCAGTTGGGGAGCAGGCAAGGGATATTCAACGCTAAAATGGAGATTGCCTCATATCTCACAACTGGGGACTGCTTGATAGTCAATGCTGACGACCCATTTTTAGCTTCTATATCGGGCAAGCCATACCAAGTTGTTGGCGCAGGGGTCAATAATGGGTCCCTGCAGGCTTTTGATGTCTCGTTTGAAGGCGGTGTTTCTAATTTCAAAGTGATGGTGGACGGAAAAGCGCGCCAGTTCCGGTTTGCATTGCCAGGAATGCATATGGTGTCAAATTGCCTGTTGGCGATAGCCGCATGCCTAAGGCATGGCTTGGAGCCGGAGCAGATACAGGCAGGCCTGGACTTGTACAGCCCCGGGGAAAAGCGTATGGAAATTGAGGAAAAGTCAGGGGTAAAGCTGATAAATGACACTTACAACGCCAACCCTGACTCGATGAAAGCAGCCATTGACTCCCTTGTGGCGTCAACAAGCAACAAAGCCATTTTGGTTATTGGCGATATGTATGAGCTTGGCCCTGAAGGCCCTAGCTTGGCCAATGGGGTAGGAAAGTATGCTGCAAGCCGTAGTATTTCGCACTTGTTTGCTATAGGCGATATGGCAAATGATTATATAGATGGATTCAATGAAGCCAATGGCTCCGGCCAGGCTGTTGTTTTTTCAAGCTACACCGGGTTGGCCGAAGAGCTTTTGAGCATAATTTCTAAAGGGGATGCCATTCTCTTCAAAGCGTCCAGAGGTGTGGCGCTTGAAAAAGCATATATGGTAGCCAGGGAGTATTTTGCATGAACAAGGCGATACTGACAACGCTTATGTCTTTTTCGATTGTCATTGCCATTACACCAAGGGCGATCGAGTACCTGCACCATATCAGATTCGGCCAAGCCGTCAGGGAAGTTGGCCCGGTTACGCATTATAAAAAAGCTGGCACGCCTACTATGGGTGGAGTGGTTATAATTGTCAGCATTGCTGCGGCGTCATTGATCGCATCCGCAGGCGCAGATTCCAGCTTGGTTTTTGCAGTGATCGTGACAACAATCTTTGGTTTGGTGGGGTTTCTGGACGACTATATTAAAATTATCCAGAAAAGGTCCATTCCCAATGAGCGCGGCGTTTCCGCATCATCCCTCGGGCTTCGCCCGATCCACAAGCTCTTGATGCAGTTGTCAATAGCAACTGCGCTTGCGGTTTATGCAGCGTACCACCCAAGTATCGGCACAAAGATCCTAATACCGTTCACCAGCTATTTTTTTGACTTGGGTCTTTTGTTTATCCCGTTTGCAGTAATTGTTATAGTGGCTGTTATCAACGCAGTGAATTTTACTGACGGGTTGGACGGGTTGGCCAGTGGCGTCACAATGATTGTTTTTATCTTTTTTTTCGTAGCCGCCATGTCAAACGGAATGGCTTCAATGGGATTGTTCGCCGCGGCAGTGATCGGGGCTTGCTTGGGTTTTTTGGCATTCAACTTCAACCCCGCAAAGCTTTTTATGGGAGACACCGGCTCAATGGCTCTGGGAGGGGCAGTCTCCGCCATCTCAATACTCACAAGGACAGAGCTTTTTATACTTATCGCAGGACTCATTTACGCAGTTGAGCTCGTTTCAGTAGCAATCCAAGTTTCTTTTTACAAAATGACCAAAGGCAAGCGGTTTTTCAAAATGGCTCCGATACACCACCATTTTGAGCTGTTGGGGTGGGAAGAAACACGCATAGTGATGATTTTTTGGATTTTCACAGCAGTTTGCGTGCTTGTCTCAATGCTCTCCCTGCCTATTAATTCATGAATCATCAAAATAAAACAAATATCCAAAACACATGGAGGCTCGACAAAATGGAACTGCCAAAAACAACAATAGTTATCGGCGCGGCTCGCAGTGGCATTGCAGTCGCAAAATTCTTGTCAAGGAACAATGCACGTTGCTTTCTCTTTGACAGCAGCCCATTGGAAAAACTAGACAACAATGGCGCTCTTGCAGCGCAAGCCGCCGAACTTCCCGGAGTTTCTGCTTTCTTTGGCCGAAACCCGACTGCAGAAGAGGTCTCGCAAAGCTCGCTGGTTGTCTTAAGCCCTTCTGTGCCGCCCCAAGTGCCCGCAGCCCAAGCTGCAAGGGAAATGGGCATCAAAGTTGTATCGGAGACTGAATTCGCGCTTGGCTATTTTTATGGCAGAATCAGCGCAGTCACCGGAACCAACGGAAAGACAACGACCACCTCCCTTCTGGCAAAAATCCTGTCAGACGCCGGCTTCGACAGCTTCCCTGCAGGGAATATTGGCGACCCTCTTGCCAATTATGCTGGGGAAGGCAGCGAAGGGCAAATAGCCGCATTGGAGATTTCAAGCTTCCAGCTGGAGATGGCTGAGCTGATGAAGCCCACCAGCGCGATAATAACCAACATCACCCCTGACCATCTGGACAGGCATAAGACAATGGAAAACTATATCGAAGCCAAAGCCAATGTGTTTATGAACATGTCCGGGGATGATGTATTGATACTCAATTACGACGATCCAATAACCAGGTCTTTCGCAAGCAAAGCGAAATGCAAGACTCTTTTCTTCTCAACGCAAACAGAAGAGGGTGTTGACGCATATTTGTCAGGCAAAGAAATAATAATAAAAACAGAGAACGGGCCAAAGGTCATAGCAAACCTGGGAGAGATGAAAATAGTAGGCGCCCACAACGCAGCCAATGCTGCTGCTGCCGCCCTTGCAGCTCTCCATGAAGGGGCTCCGTTTGATTCTGTTGCAGAAACAATCAAGAATTTTAACCCGGTTGAGCATAGAATTGAGTTTGTATCGGAGGTTAGCGGGGTAAAATACTATAATGACTCAAAGGGAACAAACCCGGATGCCACAATGGTGGCATTGGCAGCAATGGATAGACCCACAGTGTTGATACTGGGCGGATATGACAAAGACAGCGAGTTTGACTCCCTATTTGCCCTTGATTATTTCAAATCAGGGATAGTCATCGCAATTGTCGCCCTTGGCGCGACAAAAGAAAAAATCCTTGATGCGGCAAAGAAAGCAGGGTATGAAAATATCCATGAAGCAGATACTTTTGAAGAGACTGTCCATATGGCTTCAAACTTGGCAAGCGAAGGGCACAATGTGCTGCTAAGCCCTGCTTGTGCCAGCTGGGGGATGTTTGAAAACTATGAGCAGCGTGGCATGAGGTTTAAAGAGCTTGTCATGGGGCTTCATTAAAAAAGCAGGTGTTATATATGAGAAGTGCAATCAAGATCAAAAGCAAGCCAAAGGAAAAAAGCGACTTTTTTGAGTCTATCAAAAACATAGTGCTTGAAATGCCAAACCAGCTTAAAAAGCCCATGGACAAGGGCATAGTTGTTTTGGTCTTGCTCCTTAGCTGCTTCGGCTTGTTGATGATCTGGTCAGCTTCGATGTACAATGCAAAGCTCGCTTTCCAAAACAACGAATTTTACTTTGTAAAAAAACAATTGACCTTTGTTTTGCTGGGCTTGGGTTTGATGTGGGTCGTGTCAATTGTGAACTATAAGCATTTGAGGCGTTTTGCAGGGTTGGCCTTGGGCATCTCCCTGATCCTCCTCTTGGCTGTCATGTTGTTTGTCAACGAGTCGAGCCATGGGGCTTCCAGGTGGATTACGATAGGCGGCGTCGTTATCCAGCCGGCAGAGCTGGCAAAGGTATGTGTGCTGCTTTTTGTGGCGAGGGAAATAGAGAAGCGCCAAAACATGCTAAGCAGCTTTAAAGGCTTTGTCATCCTCCTTTCCTTTACTGCGGTATTTGCTTTGTTGATATACCAACAGCCTGCTCTGTCAACAGCGATAATCGTGGCGGGCCTCATCATCGGCATGTACTTTATGGCAGGCGGCTCAATGATCTGGATTGTTTTGATGGCTGCTATGGCTATTTGCGTTGTGGCGCTGTTTATATACTCAAGCCCGTGGCGGCTTGAGCGGGTGTTGGCCTTCTTGGATCCTTGGAGCGATTTGTTGGGAAAAGGGTGGCAACCCGCGCAGTCGCTGATGGCCCTAGGCTCTGGCGGGATTTTTGGCCAAGGCATTGGCAACGGGAAGGCTAAACTGATGTTTTTGCCAGAGCCCCAAAACGACTATATATTCTCGATAATCGGCGAAGAAATGGGCTTGCTGGGATGCGTAGTGTTGATTCTCGTGTACTTCTTGCTGATTTTCAGGCTAATACGGATATCGCTGGCGACTCCGGATATTTTTGGCAGGCTATTGGTATCAGGCATGGCGCTGTTGCTTGGGATGCAGGTGTTTCTCAACATTGCTGTTGTCACAAACCTGGTTCCCCCGACAGGGGTGATGCTGCCATTCATAAGCTATGGAGGGTCATCTTTGGTCACACTTATGCTAGGCATTGGCGTTTGCTTGAACGTGAGCAGGAATGTGGCATAATCAATATTTTAATCGGTAGGCATAAAAAATGGCAAATATTTTGATAGCCGGAGGAGGGACAGGCGGACACGCCTATCCTGCTTTAGCGATTGGAAAAGAGCTCAAGCACAGGAATCCGCAGTGGAATATCGAGTTTGCTGGAAGAAATGACTTGATAGAAGGAAGAATAGTGCCTCTGGAGGGCTTTAAGCTCCATGAGGTGTATGTGGAAGGCTTTGAGCGGTATTATTCACCTTTGCGAAAGGCCAAGGTGGCAGCCAGGGCTGCCCTGTCTTTTTTTCAAAGCTTTCGTTTGCTTTCAAAGTTCAAGGCAGACTGTGTAGTAGGGACAGGCGGGTATACGTGCGGACCGATAGTTTTGGCAGCGCACATGAAAGGCTTGCCGACACTGATATGCGAACAGAATGTCATACCTGGATTCACAATCAAATCCCTCTCCAAGGTCGCCGACAAGGTTTGCCTCTCTTTTGCTGATGCCAAGGAGTACATGGCGAAGCCTGACCGGTGCATCTTCACCGGCAATCCTGTTCGCAGGGAATTTGCCTTGTTTAACCGCGGGATAGCGCGCAATAGCATGGGCCTTGAAGATGACGAGCTGTTGATGCTTTCTTTTGGGGGGAGCCTTGGCGCCAGGACCATAAACAACGCTATAGCGGGAGCATTGCCTTTTTTTGCCGCCAACCCGAAATTCAAGCTTGTCCATATTACAGGCAGGGGGCAGCAATATGCCGAGTTTATGGGCGATGTAGGAGATATTCCAAAAAACGCTACAATTATCGAGTATTCTAATGATATGCCAATGTTGATGAATGCCGCTGATTTGGTATTGTCACGCAGCGGCGCTTCAAGCGTGTCGGAGATTAATTATGTGGGTGTCGCTTCAGTGTACGTGCCTTTCCCCGCAGCGGTCTTTGACCACCAGACAAAAAACGCCCAGGTTTGTGTGGACAAGGGCGCCTCGATACTCATCGAAGACTCTAAGCTGGACGCAGAGAGTCTCGTCAACCACATTAGCAGTTTGATAGACACAGGGATACTGGCTAAAATGGCAGCTGCTTCAAAATCCCTAGGCATCCTGGATTCCGCTGAGATGATTTCTCTGGAGATAGAAAAGCTGGTTGCCACGGTTTAGCACCTTAAAGCCCCTTGCGAATAATATAGTGTGTAGTATTCGCATATGGAGGCTTTGATGAGCAAGTATCTTATTGAAGGGGGCCGGCGCCTTGAGGGCGAGATTGCGGTCCAAGGCTCTAAGAATGCCACACTGCCAATTATGGCGGCGTGTGTGTTGAATTCAGCAGAAAACATTCTACATAATGTGCCCGATATTTTGGATGTGCAAATTATGGCGGAGATATTAACCTCCATTGGCTGCACAGTTCGAAGAGAAGGATCAGACCTGTACATAAATTCCGAAGGTATTAATTCAAATGTGGTGTGTGAACGCCTTGTAAGCCAAATGCGCTCATCTATTGTCCTGCTGGGGGCTTTGGCGTCAAGGCTGGACAACGTCCAGTTCTCATATCCTGGGGGAAGCGACATTGGCTATAGGCCTATCGATATCCACCTTAAAGGATTGTGTGATTTAGGGGCGCAAATAACAAAGGAGCGCGGCTATATATTTGTAACCAGCGACAACTTGCATGGCAAAAATATTGTCCTTGACTACCCAAGTGTTGGAGCGACTGAAAGCTTGATTTTGGCGAGTATTTTTTCAAATGGCTACACAAATATCTCCAATGCTGCAAAAGAGCCGGAAATTATTGACCTGCAAAATTTTTTGCTGGGTATGGGCGCTAAAGTAGGCGGGGCAGGAACTAACAATATCTACATTGATGGAGTCCAGAAACTCCATGGGTGCGAGTACACGATAATGCCCGACAGGATCGCGCTGGGAACGTATTTATGCGCTGTCCACATTACTGGCGGGAAAGTGATGCTTAAAAATCTAGAGAGCGAAGACAACCTGACCATTTTGGATACTATAAAGGCTCCGCATTACAAACTGCTGGAGTCAGGCTTGAAAATACGAAACCTGCCAGGCAGGGCAATGGTTGAGTCAACAGGCATTGTGCAGCCGATCAGCTCAATAGTGACACAACCCTATCCCGGTTTTCCAACCGACCTGCAAAACCCGTTCCTCTCTATGCTCTCTGTTGCAAAAGGGTCTTCATTCGTAAAGGAGACTATTTTTGATAGCCGTTTCAAGTTCATCTCCCAGATAGCAAGGATGGGCGCAAACATCCGTGCAGAGGGGTCGCTGGCAGTAGTTACTGGAGTAGGGAAACTAAGCGGGGCAAAGGTTTATGCTGAAGACCTTAGAGGAGGGGCAGCCTTGGTGCTTGCGGCATTGGCTGCGGAAGGCAAAAGCGAAGTCGTGGATACCCGCCATATTGACAGGGGTTATGAGAAAATGGCGGAGTTGTTGGCTGATGTGGGCGCTTGCATAAAACGCGTCGATTATTAATTGAAAGGTAGCAAGTTGGTTATGGCAAATATTGCTGTGGAAAAGGAAGAAAATAAGAGGAAGAGAAAGCCGGTTGCCATTAAGCTGATGCTTGCGATTCTAGTGGCGAGTGTGGCAATTGCCGCTTTCGTCAGAAGCGACTTTTTCACTATAAAACAAATCTCTGTCGAAGGAGCCACAACCATCACTGCCGATGAGATTATCGATGTAAGCGGCTTGGCTGAAGTGGAGCAGATTTTTTCATTCAATGCATCGAAAGTCACTTCAGAAATCCTAAAACAGCTGCCCCGGGTCGGCATGGCCAGTGTCGACCGCTACTTGCCGGACAAGCTTGTGATCAGGATATCCGAGCGCGAGCCAATCCTCTACATAAAACAGCAATCAGGCTATTTTGCCGTCGACCGCAATTATATGGTTTTTTCCAAAACACCCATTATTGAAGTAGCCAGCACCATACTCGTGACCGGGTTGGAAAAACTTGAGATTGATGTAGGCAAGCCATTTTTAAAAAACCAAACCGCCCAGACCCAGACTTTTGCGCGGATAGTCGCTTTTTTGGAAGACAGAGCACTCTGCCCAATGGTATCTGAGATCTACATCTCCCCGAAAGCATATTACATATATACAAGAAATAGCAGTGTTGTGCGATTTTTCTCATACTCTGCCTTCAAGGCCAATGAGGAGTTTTTAGAATCCTTTATACCTTATGACAACAAGGGTGTGATGGTGGAAGTGGTCGATGGGGCAAAACCCGTATATAAGCTGATAAACATCGAGTAAAAAAATGGGGCGAAAAAAGTATCTTCTTACACAAAACGGTTTTATATAATATTTGGTTGACATTTGTTGGCGAAAACTCTTGCCATTGTTGACGAATGTCTATAAAATATAAACTATTGGCTCAAAAGAGTCTGGAGGTTTTTATGGCTTACGAGTTTGTATCCCAGCAAGGAATTGGCACTGCCAACATAAAGGTGATCGGGGTAGGCGGTGCCGGTAACAACGCTGTAAATAGGATGATAACAAGCGGCCTGGAAGGCGTAACTTTTTTTTCTGTAAATACTGACAGCCAGGCGCTTTCACAATCCCTTGCTGAAAACAAGCTCCAAATTGGCGCTGAGACCACTGGAGGTTTAGGCGCAGGAGCCAACCCCGTAGTTGGCGAGCGGTCGGCAGAAGAGAACATTGACGAGATCCGTGAAATGCTTGAAGGCGCGGACCTTGTGTTTATCACTTCTGGCATGGGCGGTGGGACAGGCACCGGGGCTTCACACGTTATCGCCAAAATTGCACGGGAAATGGGGCTCTTGATTGTAGGGGTTGTCACCAGGCCATTCAACTTTGAAGGCAAAGTACGAAAGATAAACGCAGATTTGGGGATCCAGCTGATCAGGGAGTTTGTTGACGCATTGGTTGTCATACCCAATGACAGGCTTTTGCAAATGGCTAACCCTTCGACAACATTCAAAGAGGCTTTGACTATGGCAGACGAAGTCTTGTTGATGGGTGTCAAAGGCATAACAGACCTGATCGCCACTCCAGCCCTTATCAATTTGGATTTTGCAGATGTGAAAACAATAATCAAAGACGCAGGTTTGGCGCATATGGGTATGGGTGTCGGCTCAGGGGAAGAGAAAGCTGTGGATGCAGCGATGCTAGCTATCCAAAGCCCTCTGTTGGAGACCAACATTGACGGCGCCACAGGTGTGCTCATCAATGTCATGGGCGGCGAAGAGCTTACTTTGTTTGAGATTGAAAAGATTGCCGGCATAGTCAGGCAAGAAGCGCATCCAGAGGCAAATATTATTTTTGGCGCTTGCATCGACTCAGAACTCGAAAATGAGATCAAAGTTACAGTATTGGCAACCGGTTTTTCAACAACCAAACCAGCCAAAACCCAAGATGGCCCAAGCGAACAGGAGGAGGCGAGGACGCCTAAGAGCCCGTCAGGGTGGCCTTCGTTCCTAGATGAAGACTAAACAAGCTTAACAGCATAGCAATACATAAAATATGCCGCCAATATTGACGGCTTTTTTTTGTTTCTAAAGGTTCGAATTATCTCCAACTAGTGCTCTGTAAAGTGTAAAATCGCTACAAAACTGCTTGAAAAAATTTTGTTATAGACATACAATAAATGACATAAAGTCCAATATTGCGAGTTGCTGATATGCCCAGACAAGCATACGAA
>WRIE01000033.1 GCA_009782875.1 Eubacteriaceae bacterium
CCGAGTATATAAAAAATCAGGACATCGTAGAGAACCTGAAACAAGACAATTTCGGCATCGACGAGCTCTAAGGTGCTTTAGGCGGCTTCCAGCCGCAACACCTGAACCAACCGCCTTCCAGGCGGTGGTGGTTCAGTTCCTTATTCTTTGGTATGGGATATATATTTAATCTTCCAACAAATTGCAGTTCCGTTTGGGCGTTGGCACAAAAGTGGGCAATTATGGATGCGAAAGAAGTTTTCATTTGTCGCCACCTTTATGTTTTGGGCAAAATGATAATAGGATACAATGGGGATATATTGTAAAATGGAGTTGCCTCATGAATATTAAAAAGATATTGTTGAGTTTGTTGTTATCCTTGGTTGTTTTCTTTATTGGAGGCGCAACATGGATTATTTCGTTGTTTTCTGCCCCAAACTCTGTTTACCCGAATATCGCCATTTCTGCCTTTCTGGCATTATGGCTTCTTTGCATGGCATTCATTTGGAATTGGGCAACGCCAAAAACCCGGCTGCTTGCATTTGTGGCAGCCGCGGTGGCAATGGTTGCCACTGCGGCAGTATATGAGGCAAACAGCTCCTACCATAGGAACATCGACCAAGTCAGCGAAAGCGAAGTAGACCTTTCCGCCTACACCCCCTTTGCCTCTGGCACCCTTGCAGCGACTTTAGGCGAGCCTTCAACGCTGAAATTCACCCAAGACTTCCCGTCTTTAGACGGAGCCACAGCCCTTTATCCCTTATACTCGGCATTTGTGATGGCAACATATCCGCAAGATTATAGCTCGAGCCAAGAAGGCGTTATGGAGAAATATAAAACCGTTGATTGCACGAATACCGATGGCGCATACCGCAGGCTTATATCAGGGGACGTTGATGTGATATTTGTTGCCGGGCCTTCCCAGGGCCAGTTGGAAATGGCCCTGCAGGAAGGAGTGGAGCTAGTGTTGACACCTATTGGAAGGGAATCTTTTGTGTTTTTTGTCAACTCTAAGAATCCTGTAGACGGGCTTTCAATTTCAGCCGTCCGGGATATCTACTCTGGAAAGGTTGCCAATTGGAAGGAGCTTGGCGGCAAAAACACAGCCATCCGCGCTTACCAGCGGCCATCAAACTCAGGCAGCCAGAGCGCCCTTGCAAGGATGATGGGGGATGTGCCCCTAATGGATGCGCCAAAAGAAGATATTGTTAATATGATGGGTGGGATGATTGAAAATGTTTCGGCCTACCGCAACTACGATAACGCTATCGGATATTCGTTTTTGTTTTATACAACCAAGATGGCAGCCAGCAACAAGATCAAGCTCTTAGAAATCAATGGGGTTGCCCCATCAAAAGAGAATGCGCTGAATGGATCATATCCATTCACTTCAGAGTTCTATGCGGTGACAGCAGGCACAGAGAATCCAAATGCGCAAGCCTTTATAGACTGGATTTTAACTAGCCAAGGACAAGCGCTAGTTGACAAAACCGGTTACATACCGCTCAATTAGCAGCCAAACCAAAAAAGGAAAGCTTATCCGCTTTCCTTTCCTTCCTCTCATCAATTGGATAGGAGCTCTATCGTTTCTTCCAAGCTCATGCCTTGAAGATACGAGTAAATCAGTATTGAGCTATCTTTGTCAAAAACTTCTGCCAGCAACTGGCTATATTCATCTGCGCCGACTTCATCTCCATTCCAGAAATAAGAATAGATTGGGTCGCCAGTTTCGCTGTACTGGACATCTGAATTGTTGTCTGCCCCATAGTTCCCTACTCCCACAATTGTAAACAACCCTTGGCTTAAAGAATATACGGCATCATAGTAGACATCCATCCGCCCGCCAATATCCAATAACAACCCGCTGTTTGGGATATAGCTGATGTTGTTTTCCGACACCGAAATTGATGACATCTCCCCGGCAAAGTATGTGCATACTTCTCCGCCGGATGCGCTTATGCCATAGTTGATAATCAATTCAGGTGTATTGTCAGCGTCAATGTTAGCAAGCGAGCAGGTTGTTGTCTCAACATCATCATGGCTTGCCAAGATATTCTCAAGGTACTCAACATAAGCGCCCATCCACCCAAAGTCATTTTTTAGGAAAACCATGGAATCAGCGCTGTTAAACAAGTCGTCACTGCCGTTTTTTGATAGAATCAAATTGCTGTTATCAACAACATAGGCAAAAGACACGACCAGTGGATTGAGGGGCTCTTGGCTAAACGGGTCTATGCCTTCCGTATCGAGAGTGAGAATTCCGCCTGTAGCCTCATATACCCCTTCATACACACCGGCTAGCTCGCTGTCGACCCAGCCGACTTTGTAAACAACTTCCCCTGATTCCTCGAAGCTCAAGGAGTAGTAGAACCCGTCGATCTTGGCTTCCCAAATCCAGTCTCCAGCCAAGCCATCTTGGGTATTTGCCAGCTCCTGTCCATCTGGCCCCTTGCTTGTATCCCCAGGGCTGCCGCTGCAGCTAGCCGCAAAAAGTAAAACAGCCAGCAAAACCATCACTTTATTTTTCAAATTTATCCCTCCAATATTCGATTATGCAGTTTTAAAATACAATGAATTTTGCCCAAAAGCAACGTATTCCGACTAACATAAGGCTTTTACGCTAAACAATCTTCAAATAATCAGTCAATATGAGCCAAATGTTTTTTGAAGGGGAAACTGAGCCAAGCAATAAGCGCATACCAATACCTACAATAATTAGCAAACAAGCGACTTGCCTATACTTACCTGGATGTCGTTTTTGTCAGCGATGAGTTTCCTCAAGGGATGAGCGATAAGTTTATCCCCACATACCATTTACTTTCGATCCTCCACATATTAATAGCCACACTTTCATTGGTGTTCTTCAAGCATCATTCCAACCGTGGTCCTTGACGATACAAAACCCGTTTCCTGGACAATATACTTTTTATTTTTGCCCTAGGCTTTAGCCTGTTGATGGCATGGGGCACTTTGCATCGAATCGATGCGAAGTGTCAAATGCTACTCCCCAAGCTAAGCCACAGCATTGGCTTTTTCGATCGCTCTTGAGCTGGATCTTGAACAAACTGCCCAGCTGCTTTCAAGCGCAGGTTTCTCCCTGTCCAGAAGCCGGAAGTTTGATGTGATTATAGAATACTTCATCGCCAGCGGCAATTATGACATCTATGAAATCAACGAAGTGCTCTTCAGATACGAGCAGCCTTTGCTTGGAGGCTGGTCCAGCTAATATAGGTCTTGCCCATCAAGCTTTTCTATCCAGAGCGAATGCAGGATGGCCAAATCGTCACTAAACTCTTTGGCGGTTTGGCCATCTGCCTTTTTTAGCTCCTCTAAGGTTTCGAATATAAAACCTTCGCCTTTTTGGGCTTTAAAGTCATTTGCGATTTTCATAAACGAGCTGCCCATAAACCCAAACCGGTTTTTTGCGGAAGCGATGTCAGGCGTTTTGTCAACATACCATTTTCCTGTCCTGTTATTTTTGATGGCGAATATCCCGCCAATTTGCTCCCTGTTTTTGTAAGCGGCTATTAATTCCTTTTTATTGTCCATTTGAACCTCTCCTTGCCATATTGTAATAATTGTATAACGCTAGGAGCAAAAAGCAAAAAAATATCAAGAAAGAGCTAAAAATTTTTATGTTTTTAGATTAAAATCTAGAATGGAGATAAAATGCCCAGAGGTTGGAGCGTTTGATGGATAAAAACAGTTTGGCTATGCAAGCCATCGTCCCAAAGATAATTGAGCTGCAAAACCAAAAAGAGATTGTGCTTGCAGCTATTGACGGCAGATGCGCCTCAGGCAAGAGCGCTTTAGCGGCAGTTTTGGAAAAAGAGCTATTATGCAACGTTTTGCACATGGACGACTTTTTCCTGCGCCCAGGCCAGCGCACTAAAGAACGCTTGGCTGAGCCTGGCGGCAATGTCGACAGGGAGCGGTTTGAAATCGAGGTCCTATTGCCTCTTTCAAAAGGTTTGGACTTCTCATATAGGCCATTTCGGTGTGATACCATGGGTTTCGGCAATCCAGTGAAAGTGGAAGCAAAGCCAATAGCTGTCATCGAGGGGTCATACTCCCACCACCCTGCTTTGGCTGGCTATTATGATTTGCGGATCTTTTTGTCTATCGACTATGAAAGCCAGTTGGCAAGGATTGAAAAGAGGGGTGGCCAGGATGCTCTCAAAAGCTTTGCCAGTTTGTGGATACCGATGGAAGAGGCATACTTCGAGGCTTTTAATGTCGAAAAGGCTGCCCACTTCTGTTTTGGCAAGGAATATTTAGGAGGCAAATAATGCAAAAGAAAATTGTATCAATAAATTGCAGCCCGAGAACTGGGTGGAACACTGATATTTTGGTAAGCGAAGCGGAAAAAGGCGCTGCTGCGAATGGCGGCGAAATTGAGCGCTTTGACTTGTACAAACTCGGGCCATTTACCGGCTGCCTCTCCTGTTTTGGATGCAAAACAGAGAAATACCAGGGAAAATGTGTTACAAATGATGCCTTGTCCCCCGTTCTAGAAAGCATACAAAAAGCTGACGGGCTGATAATCGGCACCCCAATATATATTAGTGAGGTCACAGCTGGTTTCAGGGCATTTTATGAGAGGCTGGCTTTCCAGACCATAACATACAGGGAAGATATACACAGCTACAATAACCGCAAAATACCAGTAGTTTTGATATTTACATGCAATGCTTCCAAGAGCGCATTTGCCCACGCCGGATACGAAAAGCTGCTTGGCAAGTACTCAGAGGAAATGGGGCGCTTTGTCGGCCCGACATCAGTATTTGTTGCATCTGAGACCATGCAAGTGGACAACTATGAAAAGTGGGGATGGACCCGGTTTGACGCCAAAGAAAGGGAAGAGCGCAGAAGAAACGTGTTTCCTGTGGAAATGGAGGAAGCTTATAATTTAGGCTTCAATGTGGCTGGATAAAAACAAGAAAAACTTCCAGGCAAAGCATTGCCGGAAGTTTTTCTTGGAAGTATTGTTTTTGTTTGAATTTTTTTGTGGGCAAAGAGCCATACTCCTTAAGCAATGGGGCGCAAGGCTCTTTTTTAATTATCATGCTAAATCCCCAGTTTTACCAGCTCCTCCTCAACGGTCTTCTTGTCTAGGCGCTCAAACAACAATTCCGGCTCTGGTATTGGAAGCAGCGCGGGAATGGATTTCAAACTCCAGCTATCATCAATTCCAAGCCATTTAACTATTTTCTCTGAAGAGAAAGGGATGAAAGGCTTGAGAAGCACGGCAAGGTTTGCGGCAATTTGAACACAATTGAAAATAGTCTGGGCACAGTGGCTTAAGTCGCTGCTGGCAGTTTCCCATGGGCGGTGGGCGTCATAATACTTGTTTGCAAAACGCACAAATTCAAAAATTTCAAACAAGGCATCTTTTATATCCCCGTTTTCAATCTGCTTGCCAACAGAAGTGAACAGCCTATCCATCCTCGTCTCGATTTGGGGGTCAACTGTCCCGCAAGGGACAACCCCTCCCATATACTTGTAGATAAAAGCCAAAGTCCGGTTTATAAAGTTGCCATAGGAGCCCAATAGCTCGCTGTTGTTGGAGTTTACAAATTCACGCCATGTGAAATCTGCGTCCCGCCGCTCAGGCGCATTGGCAATAAGGAAGTAGCGGATCGAATCAGGTTGGCGTGTAGCCAGCAAATCTTTTGCAAAAATAGCCCAGTTTTCCGAAGTTGATATCTTTCTGCCCTCCAGTGTCAAGAATTCGCTGGAAATAATGTTGTCGGGAAGTTTCCATTCCCCTCCATGGGCGAGCATCAAAGAAGGCAAAACAATTGTGTGGAAGGGAATATTATCTTTCCCGTGGACGTAGTAATGCATGGTGCCTTGGGCCCACAGCTCAGTTGGATCCTCCCCCCTGGCAAGCGACAATGAGTTTGCCATAGACAGATACCCCAAAACATTTTCTGCCCACACATATATCTTCTTGCCTTCATACCCCTCTTTCGGCACGTCAATGCCCCACTCCAAATCCCTGGTGATAGCCCTGTCCCTAAGCCCTTCGTCGATATAGCGCCTGGTCAGCCCTATTGCGTTTTTGCGCCAAGTTGGCCTGGCTCCCACAAAAGCCTCCAGCCCGCAACGGAATTTTGAGATTGCCAGGAACAAGTGGTTAGCAGGCCGGAACACTGGCGCCGAGCCGCATATGGCGCATTCTGCCTCCGTTAGGGACTCGGCATCAATGATGCTTCCGCAAGAATCGCATTGGTCGCCCCGCGCCCTAGACCCGCAGCTTGGGCATTTGCCCGTGATGAACCTGTCAGCCAAGGCTATGTTGCAATGCTCGCAGAACGCAGCCAATTCTTCTTTTTCGTATATATATTCCCCTTCATACATCTCTTTGTGGAATTGTTTTACAAAATCAGCATGCTCGCTTGAGGATGTCTTCCCATAGTGGTCAAATGTGAAACCTAATTGTTCAAAACACGCAACATACTCATTATGGTAATAATCGCTGATCTCCTGGGGAGTTTTAGCCTCCTGTTTGGCGCGCAGCTCAATAGGCGTGCCATGGCAGTCTGTCCCGGAAACAAAATATACTTCATCCCCTTTGGACCTGTAGTAGCGGGCGATTACGTCCCCCGGCAAGTTTGATGACAAATGGCCAATATGCAAAGATCCATTTGCGAATGTCCATGCGTTTCCAATTAGCACTTTCATTTAATTCTCTCCTTGGTTAAATAAATTTGTGTGGAACTTGGTCTGTAACGCTAAAAAAGCCCTCCTCTCCGAAAACTTAGTTTTCGGGGACGAGAGCTTACGCTTCGCGGTACCACCCCAAATTTATCCATGCCTCACGGCAAAGACCTCATCTGCTGCGGGCAAGACAGACCTTGCCGAGAGCATAGCGCGTTTACGGGCGCACCCGTCGCAGCCTTGGGCGCTATGCCTTCGGTGCGCAGCTCTGAGACCATGTTCAGCGGCCGCGCGCCTCTTCCCGTTCTCAGCTACCCGGGTTCTCTGTAGGATGGGCAAACCACTTACTCTTCTCTTCATTGCCTTTTTTATTACTATATTCCCTTAGTCTAAAAAAAGCAACTAGGAAATGAAAAAACAGTGTTGGAAGTTGGTTGCGCTATATGTTTCCAAGCCAAAAACAGCAATTAATCCGTTAAATCCAAACTGTTGACCCAATCAGCTAAACTCTCCTTGTCGTACTTGTTTAGCAGTTTTCCAGGTTTCCAGTTTGTAGTTGGCGGGCACAGGTCTTTGAGCACTTGCTCAGACTTGCCAAGGCCGCTGCCTCCTGATGTGCAAAATAATATGATTGTCTTCAAAGAGAAATCATAACTTTCCAGGAAAGTATTTATTATAGTTGGAGCAATATACCACCATACGGGAAAGCCGATAAACACAACTCCGTATTCATCCATATTCTCCAAGGTTTTGTGGATTGCAGGGCGTGAAGCCTGGTCGTTCATCTCAACACTGCTTCTGCTGCTTTTGTTTCTCCAATCAAGGTCCTCAGTAGTGTAAGGGATTTCCGGCTCGATTTCAAAAATATCCGCTCCTGCAGCCAAGGCAAGGTCTTCGGCTACTTTTTTGGTCACGCCGCTGGCGGAAAAAAAAGCTACTAGTTTCTTCATCAATACACCTCTAAAAAATATAAATTTGTACTACCATTATTGCACACAACAACCGGCTGTCAATATGTAGCGAAGCTAAAGCATCTACAATTTGCCAATTGCTGTGCGAAAAACAATTCTGTTTAAATCAGATCTGCTTTTCTTGCAACTTCCAAACAATCGGAATAAGATATTGCTAGCGTTGCAAATGCGCGCCACATAACCAGAAACGATAATAAAGGACTGGCATAAATGGACAAAATCAACTTGGTGTTTCCAGCAGCAAGCCACAAGGAAGGCGCAGAAGAGCTCAAGTCAGAGTTTTTCGCTAACAATGAACAAATTATCCATGGAAGCGGCTTGTATGACAGGTTTGAGTTCGATCCCTGGCTTGAAATTGCGACAAAAAGGCGAAATGGCATAAAATTCAGTGATGACTGGGGCTCTTACCACCCATCCACCTGTTTTTTCGCCATAAGGGAGTCTGATGGCTACATTGTTGGAATGGCTGATGTGCGCCACTTGTTAGCCAACCATTTCCTGAAAAATTACGGGGGGCATATCGGCTATTCAGTCAGGCCAAGCGAGCGGAGAAAAGGATATGCTACACAAATGTTAGGAGAAGCTTTAAAATATGCGGCTTCAATAGGCCTTGGCAAGGTTATGGTATCTTGCTACGAAGACAACATCGGATCTGTAAAAACCATCTTAAACTGTGGAGGTGTGCTCTCAGAGTCAAAACTTTTCGCTGATGGAAAGCCCATGAATGTCTATTGGGTGGACACCCAAACGAGTAAATCCTAAGCATCATTTTTTTTACATAAGCATCCAGATTGGCATTAAATGCCGGCATGGCCCCACTCTGTGGCACCAACAGTTTTTGCGCTTGTTCTTTTGCTCGGTTGAAACTCATTGATTGCTTTAAGCCCGCCCTATCAACTCTGGCACAGTGTAGCCCACACCCGGCTTAATGCTTAAATTGCGCCATTGCTGCGCTTGCCTCAGTTGACAGTGCCTGTAATGTAAATTTGACAAACAGGCGCCCGACATGGCTTCGCACCTAAAGCGCTTGATTCAAGGCTGTCAAAGTTTTTTGCGAACTGCATCTTGCTCCCAATATGTTGTTATTTGGTTGCTATAGCCCCTTTGGCTGCTGTTGAACGGCTATCTTTGCTGGCAAACCTGTTTTTTTGTACCGTGTCATCTGGATTTGCGCCATAATGGAAAGGGCAATCTCATTAGGGGTTTGCCCGCCAATGTCCAATCCAACTGGGGAATGGACTGATTCAAGCAACTCTTCCCTGAAGCCCAAGCTGCGGAGCTTTGCAAAGATAGAGGAAATTTTTCCAGAACTACCCATCATGCCGATATACCCTGCATCTTTGCCCAACACTGCGCCCAATGCCTCAAAATCGTGTTCATGGTCATAGGTGCAAACCATGAAATATGTTCCCTGTGGTGTAGCCAAAGACTGGATGCCCTTTGAGAAACTATCGGCAATAACTAGCCTTCCTGCTTTTTTGGAATGCTCCCTTGTCACGTCAGTGTCTCGTGTGTCGACAACAGTGACGAAATACCCCAAAGCTGCTGCAAGCTCGATAAGAGCTGCTCCTACATGGCCTGCGCCGCATACCACGAGTTCCGGGGCGCCCTCAAAACACTCAATGAAGACAGCCGCTTCGCCACAAGGGGTGATATCTCCACCAACATCAACATGGTTTTCATACTTTTTGAAGATGCTTTCTTTGTTGCTTATGCAATGGAGCGCATCCTCAATCACCTGCATTTCCAGGGAGCCTCCGCCAACTGAGCCGATGATAGACCTGTCAGCAAACACCACAATTTTGCTGCCCGCTCCCCTTGGCACGCTGCCGACTGTTTGCACTATCGTCGCAAGGGCGCATGCCTTCTTTTCTTCTTCAGCCTGTAACAAGGCTTGTAAAATAATGTCGTTAGTTTTCATAAAATTTGGCGAAAGAAAATCCACTCCAAGCGGGCGGGGAGGAATTCGCCTACCTGCTTTCAGTTAAAATTGCCGAAAGGACTGTGAAGGCAAGTCAAAAGACCGTAATCCACATGCAGTCCTTTGTGTCGCAGCACGACAAATGGACGAAAACCCACAGGAGAGGAACGGGAACGGCAGGCGGGCAAAGCGAGAAAAGCAACCGCCATTGGAGCATTTTACCCTTGACAATGACGTTTAAAATTGCCGGACCAAATCATAAAATCATTTTGAAAAAAGTTCCGTTTTACCCCCGCATTTTCTCCTATTTTGTAGAGTAGCATAACCGGAGAACGGACAAATCAGACTACGTCCTCAAAAAAAAAACAAGAAACGAGTCATATCTATATTTTACACCATATCAAACCACAATTCAATATAGATAGGAGCCAAGACTATGCAGACCGCTACAGCAAACGGAAACAAGACCCGCAGGAGAGCGGAATAAAAAAAAAATTGGTTCCACGGTTTATACCGAGTCCGTCCATTTCAACAGGACAAGCAGGGAAACCATAGAGGACAAAATCCAGCGCCTGATAGAAAGATAGGCGAAGAAACCTGCATTAAACCAAGTGCCGCAAAAGAAAGCCACCGCCAGCAATAAAAAACCACGAACACGAAATTTGACATCAAAGACGCCACGAATGTGCGGCACTTCCTTTACCCGCCACAAGGTTATGGATACTGCGGGAACGGATAAACTTTCGGGGATATGTTCGGAAAACAACAGCACGACAAGCTAAAACCCATTGACCGCCGCTTGAAAACCCTTGACGAGCATATACTGCAAGCGAAATCTACTTGAAGCACAAAGACAAAAGGCATAAAACGAAGTCGAACAAATCATTTTCACCGCGGCGAATAACTACATAAAAAGTGTGATGAACGGCATGGCCACCTTGCCGGCAAAAGCATTGAAAGCCGAGCGCGTGAAGCTGGCCGCCGAACGGAAAAAGCTTGACCGTGAATACAACGCCTTGAAAGAGGAAATCAAAGAAGCCGAGTAAATCCGCAAGAGCGATTAACAGTATCGTCCAACAAGAAGAACGCGAAAGGCAACCACGCCGGACGCGATGAGACGGCAAAACCATCTCCACTATGTGGCGCAGTTGATTGTAGCTTATTCGAGGCTGCGCGCCCCGGCCTCATCTAAAGACCAGAAACCAGAATAATGAAATGGATTTTTCTGCGACATTTATGGTAGAATATGTAATGATAAAGTTATATTTATACGGAGGCTATCTTGTGTTAGAAAAACTCTTATCAATGAGCGAGCCGTGGTTACAATACGCAATCCGACTAAATCTTCTCAACGAAAACAGAGAGGATTTAATTGACTTGAAGAAAGAAGCATTAAAAGACGAAAAAATCCTATCGTATCTTAACGATATTACAAACTTCCATAATGCAATAGTTAGAAATCACAAAGACACCGACTTGTCAATTAACAAGTTACTGTTCCTGCTTGATATTGGGCTTGATACGGATATACCCGAAATTGAAAGCGCAGTTAAGCAAATAATGAGCCACAAAGACAAGAACGGAGTATATCAATCCATGACCAACATACCGCCGCATTACGGCGGAAAGGGCGAAGATGTTTTTGGCTGGTGCTTGTGCGATGCGCCTTTATTGCTTATGGCATTGCTCAAAGCCAAGATTGATTATCAACAACATATCAAGCAAGGCGTGGAACACCTGACAGGCCTATACAAAGAACAAGGTTTTCCCTGTTCGGTATCAGAAGAACACGGAACATTCAGAGGTCCCGGACGGAAAGATGATTGTTGCCCATTTGCAACGCTTGTCATGTTAAAGTTATTATCTGAAATTGACGAGTATCAAAACAGCGAAATTGTAAAGGGCGGGATAGAAGTTATCCTATCTCTATGGGAAAACAGCCTTGAAAGGCATCCGTATATGTTTTATATGGGCACAGACTTCCGCAAGCTGAAAGCGCCCGCCATGTGGTATGACATTGTGAGTGTTACCGACCTATTGAGCAAGCATGATTTTGTAAAAACCGATTCACGCTTTTGTGAAATGGTTGACTTGATAAAAGGGAAACAAGACTTAGACGGTATGTTCATTCCCGAATCAGTCTACCAGAAATTCAAAGGTTGGGATTTTGGGCAAAAGAAAACGGCATCACCCTACTTGTCATACCTATGTATTCGGTTATTGAAGCGGGTACACGGCTAAACCGCAACACCGATATGTTGACATTTGCCGCTTTTTGACAGCCGGCAAACCTGGATAAATACAGGCTTTTGTTATACGTACAAGCCATTTCTTGAGGGATAATACCCTGCCCACCTTCCAAAACGGCTTTTGTCTTTCTAGAAGGCGCGTTTTGCGCCCTTTCTGAATGTCTGTTTTGTAAATGTTCACAGCTACTAAAGTTCCTATTTGGCAAATCCCCGAAAGGACAGTAAAGGCAGGTCAAAAGACCGTAAATTTACAGGCAGTCTTTTGTTGCGGCACCACAGATGGATGAAAAGCCCATCGGAGAGGAGCGGGAACGACTGGCGCATTTGCGCCATTTTTTAGTGTATTCTTTAAAATTTACGGTTATTGAAAAGTTCTCTTTGCCTACGCTTCATATGCGGGCGGAACGCTTACAAGCCTCCATCATCATCCAACTGTGGGATAAAACAAACTTGCCTGCCTTTGTCCCCAAATCTGGCTATGTCGACGTTGATGTTATAAATGCTTGCAAGCAATTCCTTGCTGATCAGCTCCAAGCTCCCGCCAGACGCCAATCGCCCGTCCCTGCCCAAAACAGCGCACTTGCCTCCAACCAGCAAGGCTTGGTCAGGGTTGTGGGTCGTAAACACAACCCCATAACCGTCATTAGCGAGTTTCTTGATTGTATTCAAAGTTCTTGCCTGGTTGCCATAGTCCAAGTGGGATGTAGGCTCGTCCAATAAAATATATGCCGGTTTTTGGGCAATAACCCTGGCAATGGACACTTGTTGGCGTTCGCCCCCTGATATGAGCCTGTAAGATTTGTTGGCTAGGTGGCTAATGCCCATCTCAAAGATAGCTTCCATGGCAATATCGTAATGCACACTCTTTGGCCGGCCGAATGTCCCAATATATGGGGCGCATCCGGTGACGACATATTCTAGCACGCTGTAGTCAAACGCAGGGATTATTGTTTGAGGCACAAAACCCACAATGCGGGCCATCGCCTCAGGCGCAAATTCAGCCATCGGCTTTCCGTCATATAACAAATTGCCTCCAGCAGGGGCAAGAAGCCCAGCAATAATGTTCAACAGTGTAGTTTTTCCCGAACCGTTGGAGCCAAGGATTGACAGTGTGGCTCCGGGCTCTATTGTCAAATTGATGCCCTTTAGGATTTCAATATTGCTGTAGGAGAAGCGCAGGGCGCTGATTTCAATACTCATGTTATCTTTGCCCGGAGCTTGAACAACAGCCAAGCATACATAGGCGCTCCTATCAAACCAGTCAAAATCGATATTGGTATTTCAATTGAAGTCGCTGTGCGGGCTGCAGTATCAATCAAAAGGAGGAAAATGCCCCCCAAGGCAGCAGCCAAAGGCATAAGCCTTGTGTTGTCGCTGCCGCAGATGAGCCGCCCAAAATGGGGTATGACCAACCCGATCCATCCGATGGAACCACTAATAGACACCGAGCTTGCAGTTAGCAAACTTGCGCATATGATAGCTATTGCCCTTAGCCGGGGGACATTGACCCCAACGCTCCGTGCTTCCTCTTCCCCAAATGACAATATATTCATACGCCATGATATGGCTATCATTACAGCAGAGCATGCAACTATAACAGGCGCGCTAGACAACAGCTGTTTTGAATTGATGCGGGATAAGCTCCCCATTTGCCAAAAAACGATCGCTGCAAGTTGGTCTTGTTCCCTGGATAGCAGCTTGACAATGCCAATCACTGCGTTCATAAAGCTGCTTACAATAATGCCCGACAAGACAAGAGCCATATTCGACGGGTTCCGCAACAGTTTGGGAAGGGATGCGGCTGCTAGGACAGCGGCAATGCCTCCGGCAAAAGCAAACAATTGCACGCTGCTCAAAGGCATTCCGAAATACAAAGCGATCGCCGCCCCCAAGCTTGCCCCGGACGAAACCCCAAGCAAGTCAGGGCTCACCAGGGGATTCCTGAATGTGCTTTGGTATGCAGCCCCAGAAAGGGACAATGCGCATCCGATTAGAACCGAGGCGGCTACCCTGGGCAGGCGCACCTTGAATACAATTGTCTCCATTGCAGCGTTTGTCGTAGATCCGGAGAGTTTGCCCCTTGCAGCTTCCAGCACATCAAGCGGATTTGCGCTGTAACGCCCAAAACACAAGGCTGCGGCTGCCAAAACAGACAACAATGTGGTTGCTATGAGCATTGTGGCCCGGTATTTTTCTTTGCTTTCTGGCACTCTACTCTAGTCCAAGTTGCTGTGGAGTGAATGTTTGCCCGTAAACAAGGTTGTAGTACTCATTTGCGTCATCAACTACTTGGCCAATCGTATACAGCTCTGGATACAGGTTGTGGACAAGCCACGATAAGCCTAGTGCAGTTGAGGGGGTTGGGTAGTCCCAAGGCTCAAGGTCGCATGGGAACACATGGATATTGCTGTCAATGACAGCTTGGATGCTTCCCCAAGCCGGGTCAGCCAACAAGTCGTCGACACTGTAATTGGCATAAGCAGGAATATAGATTACTTGGGGGTTCCAAGCTATAATCTCCTCAATATTCACTTCAACGAATTCGCCTGCGCCGCCAATATCCTTGGCTGCATTTACTGCTCCAACTGTTTCCAGCATCAGTGATTGGAGCATAGCGCCATTTGCCACTGTCAACTGGGAGCTTCCGCCCAAGAAGAGGGCTGTCGGGTTTTCCCCAATGTCTTTTACAAGCTCTACAGATGCGTTGATTTTGCCATCGAAATAGCCGGTTATCAAAGCTGCCCGCTCTTCTGCGCCAACCAATGTCCCGAGAAGCTCAATCGAGTTTTTTATAGTGTCAAAACTTTCATTGTTTGGAAGGATTACAGCCGCAGGGACGCCTGCTTCCACAAACAACTCAGCAACATCCAAGAAGCGTTCTGGCAAGATAGCCAAGTCTGCTTCAACTTCTATTACGCTTTCAATGTTGATTTCCCGTCCCCTGCCGATCTGTACAACATCATCCGCAAGCTCTGGATACACATGCTCATAGAGGCTGCCAGCCATATTTTTATTACCGAAACCCACAAGGTATTCGCCTCCGCCGCCAAGGATTATTGCGATGTTTAGTGTTGGGTTGTGCGTTCCAACGATTTTCTCTGCCGGTTTTTCAAGCTCTACTGTCCGGCCCGCAATGTCTGTGATAGCAACAGGTCCTCCCGTTGCGTTATTATCGTTGGGAGTTGTGTCTGTGTTCTCTCGCTTTGCGCAGCCGGCAATTAATGTGGCGGCGAACACCAAAGCCAAGAATAATAATAGGGCTCTTCTTGTTTTCATAACAGTAAAATGCTCCTCTCATTTGCAATGGGCTATTAAGCGTAAAAAATACGCCCCATAAAAAGGACGCAAAAAATACAAGTCGCCAACAATCGCAGCAATCCTGTTTTTACTCCTTTTCACAATGGAAGGCACGCGCGTTTCCAAGCGCACCCTAACGCCCTATCTCCCATGGCTTTGCTTTAGGGGGGTAGGGTCGAAGTATTTCCTTGCCTAATTGCTTTTATTCTACATTACATTACTTTTCAGGCATTGTCAATTCACAATCCGCCAAGCATCATATGAAATCTGTCGGAAATAATAAAAAATAGCTTCCTAGCGTATTTGAAATACGCAGGAAGCAAAAAAATATCGTGTTTTATTATTTATACGCTTCTCATGTAATTGTTAGTGCGCCTAGCCATAGGTCCATGAAACAAGATCAACACTTTGTCGCTTGACAAGCGCTTGAGGACGAAGTACCCGTCTTCGCTGGCAGTGGCAATTCCCTGGCTATTTGGCCTGCAAAAGCTGTTTGGGCTGCAGCTGCCATTGTCGTAAACCGCCAATTGCCCAAACATGCTCACAACTGCCCATTCCTTGCGATACACACGGGGTTCGTAAGGCAATTCGGGATCAAAGCCAGGGTTCAGGATTGGTTCAAACAAGAGGCTTGTATCAGCCTTCTCCAAAATGACTTCGCCCCACTCATCCCGCAAGTGCATGTTTGACCAGCCGTAGCTATGGGCTCTGCCGACAACTGCTGCCCCTGAAGTCACAACACCCAGAATCAAGGCGTCAGATCCCTTTGCTTTTCGCAGCAACCCGTTGTCGACAGTTACAAAAAACCCCCTTCTGTCCTCATTGGAAGGGTTTTTATCTTCCCACTCGAACATTTCGGCATATCCTGCATTGTTGGTATGTGACCCGTTTGCATCTGCCGGAGGGCCAGTAGGCCCGATTGGCCCGGTAGGCCCAGTAGGTCCCCCCGCAGGCCCGGTTGGACCGGTTATGCCTGTTTGCCCTGGTTTTCCTTGTGGTCCCTGCGGACCTGCCTTGCCCTGGATCCCTTCCTGGCCTTGAAGGCCCTGCAACCCCATTGGTCCAGCTATCCCTTGTGGGCCGGTAGGCCCCTTTCTACCTGCCGGTCCCATAGCGCCTTGTGGCCCTGCTGGTCCAGGCGGTCCCCCAGGCGGTCCTTCAGGTCCTGCTGGACCGACCAGACCTTGCGGTCCTTGGGCGCCTGCAGGACCTTCCTTGCCTTGCAACCCCCTGGGGCCGATAGGCCCGATTTCGCCTTGAGGCCCGGCAGGTCCTGGATTGCCCGCTACACCTTGCAAACCACGCGGGCCATGATGCCCTTCAGGACCAGTCGGGCCGCGATCGCCTTTTGGCCCTTGCGGACCAGGGCTGCCAGGCTCACCTTGCAAGCCCCTTGGCCCAGGCGGACCTTCTGCCCCAGTGGGTCCAATCTCCCCTTGGAGACCATAGGACAAGCCAGTGTAACCCATTGGCTCTTGTCTATTTTCTTTTAAAACTGGCTCTTGGATTAAAGCGCCAAGCTCTTCTTCAATTAGATGCGCAGTGCTGCTAATAATTTGCACAGGCTCTTCATTAATGATTTGCCCTCCGGAGTAAAGTGTCCTTCTGGGCTCATTGAACGCCTGTGTGGCAGATTCTGGTATGTATGTGCTGTTTGTGTGGGAACTGTTTTGTGAAATGTCAATTATAGTTGGTTGGTAGTTTTTAATTCCGTTATCCTGATTTGTTTCTGTTCCATAATCTTTGTACTCGTACACTTTTTTATCGACAGCCCCTGCTCTGCTATGAGCTTCCTGTTCATATGCCTTTGGCGGCTCTGGACCTATCCAAATTAGGGTTGTGGATTGGTTGTCTCCACGAACCTGGCTGCTAGATGGATTTTGGGCCTGGCTGGATCCTGATTGCCAGATGGGACTGCTATAATTAGTCAAATCGCTAATGGTAGTGTCCTCCTATTCAGTATTCCTCTGGATATACTATTTAGGGACACTCCAACTGTGATACTAAAAGGAGACTTTGATGCGATTTTTGTGTTGTCCGAGCTGGTTGGGGACTGAAACGTGCCTGAAGCAAAACATCATTTTTGCATGGCTGCAATCACAGCCAATGGGCAATTAACCATAATATAGAGTAATGGTTTTAAAATCCTAAACTTGGGATAAACCCTCAATGCCCGAATACAATTCACCCAGAACTAGGAATAAATCCAGGCACAATTGCAGCCAACCTTCAATCATTTTTAAACGATCATTTACCCTGTTTATTGCCCTATTCATCAATAACCAAAGAAAGAACAAACATTCCGTTCGCCTATTTTTGCCAGATATCACCGTTAATGCCCTTGTCTTGCCTGGGGTTGTTATGATTGTAAAAAATAAGCGCATACTAGATAGCAAGAATAGCAATGAAGGAGATTGTAATGCAAGTACTCTATGATGAAAGAGTGGAAGCGCAAGATCCAAACCAATTTACTCGCAATATCTGGTATGGAGACGCAGAAATTTTTCATGGCGGCGAATCCGGAGAAAATATCCTTAATGGGGAGTTGCTAGAAATCTTGTGCAATGTAATAAGGGACGATTTGTCTAGCAATAGCCAAGACACCACAAAGACCAACTGGTATTTTTATGGGCGGAGGGCTTGCGAAGATTCCATCGGAGAAAAAATACGCCCAGCAATAATGGTAAGGGAAACTGAAGGGATATTCAATACAAATTTTACCATCACTGACAAGGATTTCGCTAGAAACCTCGATGCCATAATCGCATTCAAGTCGGAGATTGAGGCTCAGTTGACAGTATACCGCTAGACACGTAGAGGGAGGGTGAGGCGCTTTGTTGAGCCCCGACCCTTGCCCTTAATATGATTATCGAAAATTCTCAAAGCAAATGCCTCACCCATGATCGAAAAAAAAGTTATTTTACAGCATTTTGCACCACTAGGCGGTTAGCCAGCCCCAATTCAAGCGAAAGCGCTTGGCAAGCAAGTGCGATGCTAAATGGCGGGTAATTGACCCATTCTCTTGCCAAAAACGAATACCAGTATTATAATCAACAAGTTATTCATGATTTTAACGAGGTTGTTTTGATTAGAGAAGATTTGAGAAATATAGCTATTATAGCTCACGTAGACCATGGGAAAACCACGCTGGTTGACCAAATGCTCAAACAGAGCGGGGCATTCAGGGAAAACCAAGTCATTGCCGAAAGGGTGATGGACTCCGGGGACTTGGAGAGGGAGCGGGGCATAACGATCTTGGCAAAGAACACGTCTTGTTTTTACAACGGGATAAAGATCAATATTGTAGACACGCCTGGCCACGCAGACTTTGGCGGCGAAGTCGAACGCGTCTTGAAAATGGTAGCAGGCGTCCTCTTGTTGGTCGATGCCGCAGAAGGCCCAATGCCCCAGACACGGTTTGTGCTGGAAAAAGCGCTGTCATTGGACTTGTCAGTGATTATTGTCGTTAACAAAGTCGACAGGCCCGATGCACAAGTTGACAGGGTTGAAAATGATGTTTTAGAGCTGCTGATTGACCTGGACGCAACGCCTGAGCTGTTTGACAGCCCGGTAGTTTACTGTTCCGGGCGCGCGGGAACCGCCAGCTACTCGCCAAACGAAGAAGGAAAGGACCTGACACCATTATTTGATGCTATCGTTAACAATATACAACCTCCACAAGGGGATGAGGGCGCCCCTGCTGCTATGCTGGTGTCCTCAGTCGACTATAACGAATATGTGGGGCGGATTGCCATCGGCTCAATTGGAAGGGGATCAATAAGAGTCAATGACGAGATCGTAGTCTGTGACTACCATAAACCTGACCTTGCTAGAAAAGCCAAAGTAACATCCATTTTCCAATTTGAAAATATGTCCCGCGCTAATGTCCAGATGGCTTCTGTAGGCGACATCGTTGCAATATCCGGTATCGAGGATGTGAATATCGGCAATACATTATGCTCCCCTGGGCTGATAGAGCCCATCGAGTTTGTCAAGATTTCCGAGCCCACAGTGGAGATGTCGTTCTCGGTAAACAACAGCCCCTTTGCCGGCAAAGAAGGCAAATTTGTCACATCCCGGCAACTTGGGGAGCGGCTGACCAGGGAGCTGCTAAAGGATGTTTCCCTGGTAGTCGAGGCAACAAACGCCACCGACACTTTCCGGGTATTGGGCAGGGGAGAGATGCACCTGTCAATTTTGATTGAAACTATGCGCAGAGAAGGTTACGAGTTCCAAGTCAGCGCGCCCAACATCCTTTACAAAGAGATTGGCGGGACAATGTGCGAGCCTTTTGAAAGGCTTGTTGCGGATGTCCCCCAAGAAGCTGTAGGCAGTGTGATGGAAAAACTTGGCGCAAGAAAAGCCGAGCTTGCCACTATGTATCCCATTGGCAGCCGGTCTAGGCTGGAGTTTCTGGTGCCTTCCAGAGGCTTGTTTGGATACCGCAACGAATTTTTGACAGACACCCACGGCGAGGGCGTAATGAGCTCGGTTTTTGACAGCTATGGGCCGCTCAAGGGGGAAATCAAGAAGCGTTGGACAGGATCCTTGGTTGCCCATGAGATGGGGGACGCAGTGGCATATGGCTTGTACAATGCCCAAGAGAGGGGATCCCTTTTCATCGGGCCTGGCGAGAAGGTGTACGCCGGCATGGTGGTAGGCGAGTCTCCAAAAAGCGAAGATATAGTAGTTAATGTGTGCAAGCGCAAGAATGTGACAAATATCAGGGCTGCAGGCTCTGATGACGCCCTTAGGCTGGTTCCAAAGCGCCAGCTTTCTTTGGAGCAATGTATTGAGTTTTTAGCTGAGGACGAGCTGCTTGAAGTGACGCCCAATAGCTTGCGGATAAGAAAGCGCATCCTTGACCACAGCCAGCGCTTGAGGGAGCAATCCCACAAAAAGGGCGCTAAGAAATAAAAGCCGCAAATATTTAGACAGCCGCCAAAATAGGCGGTTTTTTTTGCGTATATATTAAATTTGTTTGCAATTATGTATGCATTTTTCAATCCTATACAGCATAGGGGCCTTAGATATGGGCCATTTGCGCTATGATCGTTGAAGATGGTTTTAAGGGCTATAGCTGCCAATTAAACTTTCATCGGTAAATGCAAAACATAATAAACGCCTTGTTTTTAAAGTGCCAGGTGTTGAGGATGTATAATCATTGCGGGGATAAAGGCAAAGCCCCTCTGGAGGGTGTTTTATGGATAGTGGCGACAATCCAAGCAAGCAACAATATAGAAAGCTTTTGCAGGTCACTGGCATGATCAAGAGGCTGCAGCCATGGAATTTTATGGAGCCCGAAGATATTGTGACTGTCAGGGTCCCAAATCTCGAAGAGCCGCTATATTGCCTCATTGCCGGTGGCAAAGAAAGCTTTTGCGTAGAGGTTTATCCCGGGCATAAAGCCTATAGCATCCGGAAACGCTTGTTGGCCAACTATAAAGGGCAAATGCCTAGCCATGCGTATCTTGCGAGAAATTGTTTGCTTGCCAGTTATGTGGCTGCAGGCGGGATCACACCCACTGCAGGAGCCGGGGATGATAGCCAGTGGATCAAGTTTCCGGGCACGGATGATTGGGTGCGCTACCATGTGCAAAAACCAGGGTATTTTGCCACCAACCTGACAAGCTGGCAGGCTGGCATAATGCTCTGCGCAGCCCAGAATCTCTATTTAGCCGCCAATCAAATCCAGGCAGGCGAGTTGGAAGTTGACTTTAATGGGGGCGAGACAGCCCTCTGCTATTATTCCGAGGTTGATAAAGCTTGGCTATGCGATTGCGCAGAGTTTCAACAGCCGGCTATCGAACTATCTCTTTTTATTGTGGAAGACAGCGGTTTGGTGGAAGACCTCAACAAAATGCGGCAAACAAGGCGCAGACTTGAGTTTGATATTTTATATGTGCCGGTTCCGTGCCTAGAAAAACATGGCGACAGGGTGATAGCGCCAAAATTGCTTTTGCTGCTGTCAAGGAGAAGCACAGCAGTGGCTGGCGAGTACTATGCCGAGCCTGACGAGGACATAACAGAGGCATTAATTGACCTTGTTTGCAAATACATATTTATGTACGGTAAACCGCTAGAAATTTATGTAAGGGATCTTGTGGTTGGAAGCCTTCTGGCCGACCTGTGCAAGAAGACGGGAATTGGCCTTGTCATTGGGGAAGAAATGGCTGCTATGGACTATTACGTGGATGTAGTCATCGAAGCTATCAACGAAGAAGGCATAGAGGGCTTTTTAAAGTGAAAAGGCCAATAGCTCCGATGAAGGAAGATGCAGGGGGGCAAGCTGAATAGTATAATTTTAAAATTTGAGAGTGGCAGATATGGATTATGGCGAGAATGGAAGCGCAATGCGACACGCGCCGACGATTAAACAATGGGAGAAGCTTTTTGTATTGGCAGCAAAGATCAAGGCGTTAGCCCCGTGGAACCAACTGTCTGAAGAGGATCTTGTCTCTGTGGTGTTTCCACATCTGCAAGAGCCGGTGTACTGCTCCATAATGGGCGGGCAAGATGGCTGTTTCGGAGTTGCTGTGTTTCCCGGGTATGCAGCCCTTGATAGCTTCAAAACCATGAGCAAGAATTATGATGGGGTTGTTCCATACAACGAGTTATATGAGGGAAACTGCCTTTTATGCAATTTTGGCGACAAAGACGAGATTGCGGAAGCAGACATGGAGATTTACGAGCAGCTAGGGTTGAAATTCAAGGGCAGCGGAAACTGGGTATACTTCAGGGCTTTGGAGCCTGGCTATTTGCCTTGGTCCCTGGACAGCCACCAAGCAGATTTCATGGCAGGCGTGCTGGAGCGGGTAATTGATGCTTGCGCTAGCCAAGGTATTCTTGGTTTTAGCAGCGATGAGACCTTGCTGTGTGTTTTTGATGGGCAGCAAGAGGTGTGGGAAAGCTCGGTTGTTGATTTTAAGCAACCTCCTGTGCGAGTTGATTTGCTAATGATAGATGATGATTTGATGGTTGAGAACCTCAATACTCTGGAGCAAACAGACATCGAGTTCGAGTTTGAGAGCGCAATAATCCCTCTTCCCTTTGTTGAAGAGGGGTATGATAGGCCTATCTTGCCAAGACTGCTTTTATTGGTGGATAGAAAAGAGGAGGCATTGGCTAGAATGAGCCTAGCCAAACCGGAAGAGGACCTTGCGGATCCTGTGATTGGCATGCTCGAAGACTACATATCAAAACAAGCAAGGCCGAAGCGGATATTCTCCAGGAACGTCCATACAGCCCGTTTGATTGCGGATCTATGCAATCTGCTCAACATCGACTTGGTCATCGGCGATGAGCTGCTTGCTTCGCAAAAGATTGTGGCAAACCTGATTGAGGAGATCGCAGGCAGCGGCACATAGACATCAAAGGCGTAAAAAAAACAGTTTGGGGCGCTAAGCGCTTCGAGAGATTTGTGCACAAACGGTCTTAATGCCTGTGCAATTGCAAAAGCTGTTTTGCGCATCTATCCTAAAAAAAAAGAGCCTTGACCGATTAATAACAAATTCCATGCCCTATGAATTGGGACATAAAACCTTCGGCAATATAAAGGGAGTCGGCTTGAATAATTGTTTCCAGCTCCCGCATTGCAATAGCCACTGGGGCTTTGATCCCATAACCCTGTTTCGTTAGCCCTGTCCAAAGATGTGGCTATGTTGCCCAATTCTTAATGATAATTATTTCTCGCTAAGCCGGGCAGGGGCTTTTCGCAATCCCTATGGCTAAACAAACCAAACTTTAAACGCCACCAATGACAAGGATATCCAAAAATCTGCTCCTAGATCTAGATGCCAATTTATCAACTTTTCATCTATTTTGCGGCAGGGAGTGGACAACAGTTTTGCATATTGGATTTACATGCGCGCAACATGAATAACCAATGTGCCGCCAAAGAAAAACACCATAGCCAAGCGAGCTGGGCTATGGTGTTTTTCTTTGGCGGCAAAGCTGTTCGTTTGGGCGCTTGCCCCTTTTTAGAGGGCCACTTATGGTTTGTAGGCCTCGCAGAACTCTTGCACTGCCAAGATGTTTTCTGGCTTGGCGTCGTTCCTGTATGTCATCATCTTGTTTTGGCCCATGATGAATCCTCCATTTGAGCCAAGCTCGTCAACAAGTTTTTTTGCTAGATCCAAGGCTTCCCCAACAGATTTGAGCCCCAAGGAAACTGTAGTCATGCCGCCGCAAAGGGCGACATTGGGCAGCAATTTGCGTAGCTCGAACAAATCGTCTTGTTCCGGTTGGATCATCAAGACGCCCTTGGGCACATCTTGGAAGAAATCAGCGAATGTTGTAATTTGCGCCTCAGAGAAGATAGTGAACTGCTTTCCTTTTTCTACGCAAATATCAAGCCATTTGCTCATGTATGGCTCCCAAGTGTACTTGTTGAATTGTTTGGGAGAGCAAATGGAATGCCCTAGAAATGCTGTGCTGCCTCCATAAATGGCATTTGGGCCCACTGGGTTGTTTATAAAAGTTTCGGTTTGGGCGTCGAGCCCAAAGTATTCGTGCATTGCCGCAAGCCCTTGCTCCAATCCTTCCGGATTTCTCCGCATGTCGATTGACAGCCCTTTGATGCCACGCATATGGCTGAAGAAAGTATCAAACGGTCCACGGAGAGATTGCGACGACTTTTGTGGTATACCGTATTTTTCAATAAAATCTTTGGCGACGCGGCTTGTGAATTGGGTATATAGATCGTATTCTTTGACAGCCTCGACAAACAGCTCAAGGCTGTTGGGGGCGTTCATAAGTTTTGCCTTGCGGGGCACAAGGGTTTCCCACATGAATTTGAGAGGATCTTTGGCAAGCTCTACATACTCGTCACCGCTCATGTTCTCATGGTCTTGGATGTTGAAAGCGCCCCGCTCGTCGTCGATCATATAGCGGTTGGCTTGGAATATGTCAGTTACCCTAAACGGGTTTCTGCCGCCTGTATAGTTGTAAAAGTCGAAGTTGTATTTTTCAACAAATCTAGTGACTGCATGGTACATTTTGTCGTAGTCATAGAGCGCGTCGCTGAGGAGATATCCAGCGTCGAGCACCATATATGTCCAATAATTCGAGTAAGTGGGTATCCTGCTTGTCTTCTTGAAGTTTGTAGCGTCCCGCACTAATTGGATTCTTTCTTGTAGAATGCCCAAATTGGCAACCTCATTTCTTTGATATTGTTATTTGTGCTCACTGGGTCATCAGTATTTGGAGAAAAGCGCGCAGGTAAGCGTCCCGGTTCTCCTCTGGGATGTGGCTCAGAAGCTCTTTGGCTGCTTCGTAGCCCTCTGGATAGTTGCCGAGCACAATTGTTGGTTCTGGCATTATAGTTCCTCCTTGCATTTTTTTGCATACCATTTTCCTGTCTCAAATGAAGGAAGAGGCAGGTTTGTCCAATATTGTTTATTAATTGTAACACAAAATATCTTATGATGATAGATATTTTTTCTGTGGTATATCGATTGGCTGAATGTATCTACTGCATGCTGCCAATGATAGATATATCCAACAGCGGTTTTGCTCCTATTGCTAAAAGTTTTAAAAAACGCGAACTCAAATGGGAAGAGCGAGCGGGCTTGGGTATCAAAAAGCTGGCGCACAGCTTATCCCGCCGCTTCTTCGACAGGCATTTCTGTGCGCATGCGATTATTTTCACTGCGGCTGACAAGAGGAGTTTCTCCCAGTTACTGTGTGTTCCATAACAAGAAGCTTTTTTTTGCCGCGTCTACAACTATATAATTCCAGGGAATTTTGGACAGGATCGGTGCCATGAAAATCTGTGGCCGACAACAGTTGCGTAAACAGCGCTTGCCAACATAAGCATGCCAATCGAGAGTATTTCCCCAAGATTGCTTTCTTGCACCTGCGCCAACATAGTCTGATTTTTGACATGTAGTCAGGCCCCACTTGAATTGTGGTAAAAAGCAAGCTGCCAAGCAATCATTTGGCAGACAATTTTGGGCATGAAAAATACAGGCAATTTTGCTGCCTGTATTTGGTTGGGCGCTGAATTGGCGAAGAGAAAGAAAAAAGGCTTTGGGTTTAACACAATGTGTTGGCGGCAGTCCAAAGCCTTTTTTTAACATGCCAATAATTGCACTTGAGCAACCCTTGGCGCGACAGTTGGCTGGTTTGCTAGCTGGCATGCATGTCGAATTGATCTAGTGCGCCTGTCTCGTTATTCCGCTGCGCCAACAAATATTGGGTTGGAGTAGAACCATAAATCTGAAAATGCCTTGTCTTCAGTATTCACGCCTTTTAGCGACTCTATTGGGTTGTCGATGGTCGGGTTGCCCTCTGCGTCGCAATTTGCCGTACCTTTGGCGTTGTTGGTGCCGCGGAGCCTGTAATACATCGGTTTATCCGTTTCAGGCAAAGTGAAGGTTACGCTGTAGCTTCCGTCGTTCTCTTTTTTAAACTCGCCTTTTTCGAATGTTTTTATAACCTTGGTAGTCGAAACGCTTTCTGTTTGGTAAGCAGCGGTCAGATAGTCCGTTGGGTTGGCTCTAGGGTCGTTTGCCGCTTGCGCGTCAGCATACTTGCTAGGTTTTGCCCCAACTTCCCCGGCTATTAAATCGATGTGGTCAACCTCAGGGGTGTTGCCGTTGTTGTTTTGGCTTGGGCTAGAGAATTTGATTGTGACTTTGCTCTCTTTGCCAGCTGCAGGAGACAAATTCTCCCCCATCGTTGCCGTGACGCTGCCATCGCTTATATGGAAGTCCAAGGAATCGATCAAGTCACCAAGCACAACAAAGCTGTTGCCACTGCGCATGCCGTCCAGGATGCCTTGGTAGTCCTTTGAGTATGTATATGTATAGTTCTTGCTGTATTGCCCTGGCCAAAAGTCAGGCTCGGAGCCTTCAAAGCTCTTTGATCTTTCTGAATCCACATGGAAATCGGAATTCCCAAAAGCCCAGAAACGCCTTCCTTCAGACAGGAGCGCATCCCATAGCCCTCCGACCTGGGCTAGCATGTAGTCAGCTCCTCCATAAGTGCGCGCTTTGGCTACGCCGTTCAGGATAGCTTTTTTGTCTGTCTCGACTTTTGTTTGGTCAGTGGCTTCTGGAAGGTTTGCGATATACGCGTCGACAGCTTCATCCAAGGAATTATACGAATTGCCCTCACTGTCTTTTGTATTGATTGTCACAACTTTTTTCTGGTATGTGTCGTAGAAATTCATGTATCCTAAACCGCCTCGGAAAGCGGAAGCCTGGTGGCCAGGGAGAAGCTCTGCGCCAAAGCAGACATCGGGTGCGATATCATTGAATTCCCTAAAATCTGATGTGCGGTAGGCTAGCGCCCGTGAAGGGTGGTTAAGCAGGAAATAGCTCGTTTGCCTATGATTATCTTGAAGCCATTTGGCGCCATCCAAGGCTCCGTTATGCCTGTTTGTTGAAAGCGTTGTTGTGAGGTTGGCCTTTACATTGGCTGCATTCTCTTTTTTTTGCTCAAGCGTGCCCTCGCCAAACACTTCGGCCATAACCTCTTTGCCGTCATTGCCAATTATCACATTGCCGCTTGCATCCTGGTCGGCTTCTTTGGCAAATGTGGTTTTCCATTTGTTATCAGCCGGATCTAAATACGCCTCGAATTTTCCGTCTAGTTGCCTGCCTTGGGCGTATTTTATCATCTGCTCGATACCGTTAATGGCTACCGCCTTCTCTGTGGCCTCAGTCTCAAACGCGTCGAAGTTGAAAGCCTCGGTTGCGCCGTCAAACAGGTAGTCAAATTGTGATAGGGCCTTTGCCACATCTGTTGAGTCTCCAACAATGCCTACGCTCGCATGCTCGTGTGTTGGCACATTCCACTCAAAGCCCGAGAACTGCAACAATCCCTCCAAAGCCGCGTCATTGCGGTTGGCGTTGATCATGTCCTCGCCGATGCCTGCGATTGTGCCCCAGCGGGGCATTACAGTACTGACGGTCTTGCCTCGGTCGGCGCCTTCGCTTCGCCCAAGGGCAGTTGATCCGCCGGTTTGGGCACCTGAAGGCCATGGCATGCCATTTTCGTCCAGTGTGCCCTTTGACCCGCCGCCATGGTCGCATGCGCCGTACCAGTCAAGGCCATATTGTTTTGCATGGGCTGCTACTTCAGAAGCCATGTAAAACCCGTCGGACAGATATGTGTGGGTATGGAAATCGCCTTTAAGCCACATGCCATTTTTAGTGGAATTGGAGGCTGCAGGTGCGCAACTTGCCAGCAAGCATATTGCCAGCAGTGCACCAGTAAATCTCTTGCAAGAGTGTTTTTTTAGCATAAATTCCCTCATTCAATAAATAGATTTTGTCTTGTCCAGACTATCGAGCATGCAAATTGCCCATGCCAATAGATTCCTTAATAACCATACAGTTTGAATGTAAAATTTAATGCCATACTTTTGTAAAATTTATTTTACCTCCATATCAGGGCAGTTAGAAAATGCAAGCAATAAGCCATCAGGTTGCCATTTGATGGGATTTCTAATAGGCAGGATTTGTTGCGTAGTAATCGTAATAATTAGGTGATAGTCGGAAATCGTGTTTGAAAAATCAATATCGTGGCTAGTTATCTCCCTTGGAAGCTCAAACAAAGATTCGATTTGCAAAGCTGACTATATCGTCGCTGATATATTCAAAGTCCATGCCCTCTGGATATCCCTGTGGCCGCGCCAACGCGCGCACATGAAACAAGCTTGCCACGCAAATGCAAAGGGACGCCTTAATAATGGTTTTCTTCTTTGTCATATAGTTAACCTTCATCCTCACTAATTTAAACTATAGGGGGTGGCACAAAACCCCCTTTTTACACCTCATTGGATAGCAATTTATGTATAGTTTATAATTGAAATTACTCTCCTCAAATTATGCAAAATGGCATAAAGATGGATTATCGTCTTGTTTCTTTTCAACCCGACCATCGTGAGCTTTTTGCCTTTCAGATTATATTTTATGAATCCGTTTGGCGATTCGCATTTGTTTGCCCTGTGTGAGTATATTTCCATGCCCTCAACGCTGGCCATTGCGCTTGCCGCTATTTTTAGCGCTTTGAATTCATTCAGGTTTATCAAAATGCTTTTGTTTTTAGTTTTAGGGCAGCATTTATATTTGATCTCACAACCATCACAGCTTTCGGATTTGAACCTTTTTGCGGCATCGGAATCCTTGTGCTTGGTTTCAACCAGTGTCCTTCCTGTTGGGCAAGTAAGCGACTTTTCGTTTTCTGGCAGCTCAAAGCTGCATTCGTTTATTATTGATTTTGAGTTTTCGACTTTTCTTGCCCTTGTTATCGGGACAACACCTTTGCTTACAAATTTCTCCATGATTTCTGGAGTCCCATATCCTGCGTCAACGGCAAAATTCTTTGGGAGGTGCTTTTCTATCGCAAAATCGACGATATCCGAAAACGCCTCCGAGTCCGGGTTTTTGTTGGAAATGTAACTGTGCACGATGATCCCATGTCTGCATTCTGCAACAAACTGCACATTATACCCGGCGATAAAACTCTTGTTTTTATCTTGCATTATTACGCAGCCCCCGTCAGCCCTGCCATAGGAATTGCGCTTTAATCCGGCAAGTTTTGACGCTCTAAGCCCATTTTGCTGCAGTTTCTGGGTTGCCAGGGCTTTCTGCTCGGCGCTCGAGCCCGCAGAGTCTAGGACACCGCTCCATTTTTCGTTCGAGCGCTTTAAATTCTTGCCGGTGATTATTTTGTGCCTGCTGTTGTCGGCTTCAAATACTGTGCCGCCGCAATAAAGCGCCGACGGGTCTATTTCGATGCCGATATCATCAATGGACCTCAAATGCTTTTCAAAAAGATCTTCTATGTGCCCGTCCAAAATTTCCAGCATCCGGGAGAAAGAGGCTCTTCCTGGATAGTGGTGGATGCCATGCGAAAGAAACTTGAATTCAGAGCCAATGCTGTCATGTTTTTGCAGTTGTCTTATTGGAATGTCGCAGTGCAAAGAATACATGTGCATCTTCAGGATAATCCTGTCATCCAGCGCTGGCCTGCCGCCAATGATAGCGTTCGATTTTTTATAGCCGGCAAAATATGACAAGTCAATGTTGTCAATGAAATAGTCAACCAGCGCGCACATCGGCGAAATACTGCTTGGCTCATATCCCGTGAAAATTACACACTGGAAATCTTTCGATTGAAAAAACGGTGACGCAATGTTAGAATTGTCTCGGCTTATAGCCATAATAAAAACTCCTCGTATCTTTTTTGTATTGACATCAAAAATAGTACATGGAGTTTTTATTATTTGCAAGAACATATTTATTCTACAGATTTATTTTTTAGTCATTTTTATTCATAATCGAGACGTCGTCAAGGGGTTTTGTGCCACCCCCTATATCATTTAAGACAAATGTATGGTTCCATATCGCTTAGACCCGTTGGATCCGCTGCTTTGAATGTATACGACTTTAACGAGCGAATCATAATTGTACCATTGCCGGCTACAGCCATACCAGTGGTCAACTATGTGTAATTCTTTGTAGTATTCATCATAGGCATCGGCCACAACTACGTGCCCAGAGCCATATCCGACCTATCCGACCTGTATACCAAAGGACCGGCCAGCTGCAATATGAATTTGGCTGCCCGAAAACCCTATGGCTCCCATAACCCTCCAGGAAGTGCCGCTGGCATAGTTAAGCGCCTTGACTGTTTCAGAGTTGCTTTCTTCTTGGTTTGGAGGTGAGGTTTTGTTCTTGACATACTCTACTATTGCATATTGGTCTATGTATCTATTTGGGGCGACTTTCCGGTCTATCATCTCCGAACTCGCAGCCCAACACAATTCATCGTATTTGTAAAAGGTGTTATTACTGAGGAGTATTTGTAGTTGACGACTCGATTCACTGTCGCATAGGCAACTGCTGACGGCATAGTGACCGTGCATCTAGCGGATCTGCCGCCCGCTGCCGCTGTGATGGTTGCGGTGCCAGCGGACTTGCCCATCACAACACCGCCGCTGCTGACTGTCACCACAGCCGTGTTGCTCGAGCTCCAGGACACCACCTTGTCTGTCGCGTTTGAGGGCGACACGCTCGCGGTTAGCTCATTGTACGTCCCTTTGGGAAGAATTACTGTCGCTGGAGAGACGGTGACGCTTGTTAAAGGAACAATCGAACCTCCCCATTGTAGGAGATGCGCAGCTCAGGCTTGTACGGGGACGGGGCATCAGAGGAGTACCGCGTGTGCCAGATGCTGGTGTTGGACTCGTTGGTGTCCTTGATTGTGAAGCAATAGTTTGCGGCTGGGTTGTTCGCCCACTGCTGCACAATCGGCGTCACCGACATTTCATACCAGTTGCTGCCGCTGTGCGCCGCCTTGGATGACGCTGACACCGTGCTGTATTGCGGTTTTAAGTTCCATGTGGCGGTGTAGGCGATTTCGTGGTCCTTGACAACCTGTCGTCCCACAAGGTCCCAGGCGTGGAGGAGGCAATTGAGGCGGTTGGCGCCAAATTATTATACTTGCCGCCATACTCGCCAGATTACAACCTGATTGAGCTGATGTGAAGCAAAATTAAGTCATATGTGAGAAAAGCGCTAATAGACACGCTAGAAGAGCTTATTCAAGCCGTTGGTGACGCATATAGATCCATCACCACAAGCGACATCAACGGATGGATAAACCATTGCGGTTATTATTTATCATTGTGAGGTTAGCTATAGATTGGCTGCCACAATGTTTGCTGCATGAAAGTATTAAAGAGCGCTGCCTTTTTTCGGGATAAAAAGGCTTGACATGTCTACGCCTTCTAATTCAAGCAATTTTATTTTCATATGAATACCGCCTGCAAATCCTGTCAAACTGCCATTTGAACCAACAACCCGGTGGCATGGAATAATAATTGATATGGGATTATGCCCGACAGCCCCGCCAACCGCTTGGCTTGACATGCTTTGCCTGCCCATATTCACCGCCATTTGTTTTGCGATGTCGCCATATGTCGTAACATTTCCGTATGGTATTTCACGAAGGATTTTCCAAACCGATTGGCGAAACGCTCCGCCGATCGGAGCTAATGGCAACTCTGAAATATCTGGTTTTTTTCCGGTAAAATATCTGTTCAACCATGTTTTTGCAGTGTCAAAAATAGGCATATCATTGTTTTCTGTAATAGCTTCGGGTAGGGTGTCTCCGTGGTATTTTTGGCCCTCTGTCCAAAGCCCGACAAGATTATCCCCACAACATGCGAGTGTAATCTTTCCAATTGGCGATGAATAAGTAGTTGAATAATACATTTTGCCTCCTTATAATGTGTTCCACAAATTAACAGTGGCATAGCTGCGCCACGGCCGCCATGCTTCAGACATTTCCAATATTTCTGAGGATGTGTAGGGCTGCAATGCTTTTTTTACACCTGCGTCTTTTTCAAGAAAAGAGTCAGGCCATTCCATGGAACGCATGGCAATGTATTGTGCCGTCCAGCTCCCTACACCTTTGATTTTCATCAACTTTTTCATTTCTTCTTCTGGTTGGGCGCAAAGGCTGAAAACTATTTCACCTTGAATAAACGCTTGTGCCAGTTTGTAAATCGTATTTGACCTCGTAGAAATCACGCCTAACACGCCGAAATTATCTGTAATATTTTCACCCATAGCAGCCACCTTTTCAGGTGTTGGAAAAACATGAGTCAAGCCCTCTATTCCTGTTTGAATAGGAGTGCCGTAAGAATTAACTATTCTTGCCGCCAACGTGCTAGCGGCCTTAACTGTAATTTGCTGGCCGAGTACCGCCCTCACAGCCATTTCAAAAGCGTCGAAGCACCCTGGCACCCGGGTTCCCAATACGCAAAAGCCGGGATGAATATCGTTCATGGCATGCAGTTTCTCATATACAGCGCAAGGGTCGCAGTATAAGTCAAACAAATGCTTTATTCGCGCCAATACCTGGGGTAGCACCGGCAATAAGGATTCACACACAGTGACGTTTAATGTGTTCTTTTTATCGTTATGCCCCACCACCACCCAACCGCATAGCTTTTTGCCCACTGCGTTTTCCAAACGAACAGTGCGCATATATTCATTGCTTTTTACAATCTCGACCCCTTTGATTGCCCGCCCGGCAAGAAATTGGAGCATTTTGTCCCAATGGTAAGGCGGGCGATAGCCCAAAGCCAGTGTTATGCCACTGCCCGTCTGTTTTTTCTCAGACATTTTTTTTCGCAATGCTGTGGGCGCAAGGTTGTAATGCTTTTTGAATAAATCGTTAAAACGCCGCAAGCTGCCAAACCCGGCAGCCATTGCAACGTCTAATATGGATAAGTTTGTATCTGTAAGCAAGTTTTTAGCGAGGAGTAATCGGCAAGTTTGTAAGTACTGAACGGGGGGCACGTTATATTCAGCTGTGAATACACGCCGCAAATGCCGGTCCGTGCAACCTAGCAGACTAGCCAGCTCATTTAAACTTTGCCCACTTTGGCAGTGTTCCTCTAGCATTCTCGCTGCCCGGTGGGCCAAATTGGTGGTGGCATCTGATATAGAAGAGCCTGGGGCAAGTTCTGGCCTGCATAAAAGACAAGGGCGATATCCAGCTTGTTCCGCCTCGGCTGCGGTTCGATAAAAAGTGCAGTTTTCACTTTTAGGCTGTTTTGCCCAGCATACCGGGCGGCAGTATATTCCTGTAGACGAAACCCCTACAAAAAAACGTCCATCAAATCGAGTGTCTTTTGCCTTGAACGAGGCATACAGGTTGGTATCGTTTTCTATCGTAATCACCGCCTATAATTGTGATTAGGTTTATTATATCATGTTTTATGGAAAACACTCGCTGTTTTCGGACATGGAAATTTCAGTGTTGTTCAAAATTATCAAAAACATTATTCTACTTTCAGGGAAAAGATGTCGTTTTGTTATGTTAATAAATTAGAATATGTACCAATGGCTTCAATGCGGAGAAGAGCACTATACGCGAGCAGGATATGGCGTTCCACATCCTCCGCTCATCTGAAGTCTCTATCAACCTCTCTCAAAACGTTCAAGTTTGAATGGCCTGTTAAGCCCGCATTCGGGCTGCTACAAATATATATTACGAATCTGAAAAAAATCGTCAGACAGAATAGCTGTTCCAATATAATTAACGTGAGCTCGAAGAAATTTACAACTAAACAATGGCTGGGAAGTTTGTGTTTTTGTCGCAAGTTTAGCCCGTGGCATATGGATCCCGTCATCACTCCGCTTACGCCAACTATGAGATGGGCCATTGAAGGGAAAGACATCCATGCGATGTTGCCGTGCCTTATGCAGCATATGGGGCATCCATCATTAGAAAGCGCATATTGCTGCATCCACCTGGCTCCTGATTGCTTCGCGCAGTGCCCGGCTCCCGCTTCATCCATGGAATGCTTGATGCCGGAGGTTGAAGGCTATGGAATATGAAAGGGCAAAGGATCCAGGCTTTTGGACCTTGGCGCGGAATTGTCTCCATGATCACATGCCGCCAGCCAGGAGCCTGCCAGGCAAATCTATCGCGGCATTTAAGCAGCCGCTCAAATCTTGCTTGGAATACGTGGATGGATGTATGCGTTTAATGGATGGGGATGCCACATTTGATGTGTCCACTAGAGAAAATGCAAAGAACTATATTATGTGGCTCAAAGGCAAAAACTGCTCTCCGGGGGGCATCAGCCTCAAACTGGATGTCCAGGCGGCAAAACTTGCTTTCGATAAGCTCGGGCAGGATTTCTGGATTTACAACTATAATTTCATCTATGCTGTCCTCTTGCAAGCCAAGGGAGCAGGCGACAAGGTTCTTTAGCAAACCATGGTTCCTGGTCAGGAGCATTTTGAACAATATGTCGCTTTTGAACTTGTACTTCAGTTCTGCCATATATAGTATTATCCTATAAGGATATAGCATAAAATAGACTAAAAGAGCAATCAGCTGCTAATAGAAATGGCTTAGAATAGCCATTTCTATTAAATTAGACACAATTGGGAGCAATGCAAATAAAAGTTGGATGGGGTAGAAGTGGGGTAGTACCATGAACCTATTTGGAGTGGAACTCTCCTCAGTCCCTTGCCCCCAGTCAGTGAAATCAAACGGCATCATACATCAGGCTGTTCTAAATCGCGTTGCAGTTGTTTGATTTCGAGCAAAGACAATCCTGTCCCTTCACTTATTGCTTCAAGTGAAAACCCTAGTTTCAGAAATTTTTTAGCTATTTCCTCGGATTTGCGTTTCTCAGCATTTCTAAGGGCATTTGCCTCGTCAAACCTTATCCTTTCCCTCATTCGCTCCAGCTCCCTGTACTCGGCTGAAGCAGTTATCTTCTTGTAACCATAAAGCGCCTTGTCCACAATATCCACCTCATTTTTGATGCTTTCCAGTTCCGCCAATTCCTGCTCGCTCTCGACGCGTAATATCTTAAGCCAAACCTGCATGTCGTCTGCCATGTCAATCTCTTCTGGCAGCTTCCCCATTTCATAAAAGTGCATTGACATTCTATCGGAAAGCAGCTCATGCCGCTTTAGCTCAAGCCATGCGAACTCAGAGTGTATTTCATTTCATTTGCTGCAAACAGCTTGAAATCGATGATGCTTATCAAAATACAGAGCGGAGCCTCAATATAGTCTAGCCCAGATTTCAGCGACTCGACAAACATCTACGAGACATAGAACATGGCACGCTCTTTTAAATTGCCTTCGTTTGCGACTTGCAACTCGATGTCAATATGCTTACCGCCAACAACCATGTTGATGTCCAGGCGGCAAAACTTGCTTTCGATAAGCTCGGGCAGGATTTCTGGATTTACAACTATAATTTCATCTATGCTGTCCTCTTGCAAGCCAAGGGAGCAGGCGACAAGGTTCTTTAGCAAACCATGGTTCCTGGTCAGGAGCATTTTGAACAATATGTCGCTTTTGAACTTGTACTTCAATTCTGCCATATATAGTATTATCCAGTTTACATATTTGCTCTAATTATACCATAGATAGAGAGGCAAAGAGACGCTCCGCAAGCAAGCTTCAATCCACCGCGATAGCTTGAAAAACAGCGACAAAAAACTGTAAGGGGTAGGATGGTGTCAGATAGTCATGAAAAGGACGTTTTTAAGCCAAAAAAAGGCGGAGAAGGAGGGATTTGAAGAAAGGATACACCATAAAACAGGCTAAATAGGGCAATTGTTGACTTAAAAAAATGGCTTAAAATAGCCTTTTTCATTATATTGGGCACAATTGCATGCAAAGCAAATAAAAGCTGTATGGGGTAGAAGTGGGGTGGAAAATTGTGAAGCCTGAAACACTTTTCCACTATTTTCAATGCAAGTGCGGGCAAAGCAAACAATGATTCAAACCACTACTGCAAATAGAGCTTTAGTCTCGTATTTGCTTGAACCTATTTGTGGTCCGTATGGATTTTACAGGTCAAACGGGATCATAAATCTGGTTGCCTTGATGCGCGTTGCAGTTGTTCGATTTCGAGCAAAGGCAATCCAGTCCCTTCACTTATTGCTTCAAGCGGGAAACCAAGTTTTAACAATCTTTTGGCTATTTCCTCTGAGTTTCGTTTTGCAGCCTTTCTTTCAGCATTTCGAAGGGCATTTGCCTCGTCAAGCTTTATTGTCTGTATAATGGGTCTAAAACCCTCGCCTTCCAGGCGAAACCTTTAGGTCAACTTGCAAGATGAATTGTTTTCAGCCGATTTAGTAATACTAAATCG
>WRIE01000034.1 GCA_009782875.1 Eubacteriaceae bacterium
TTTTATTGGAGCCTAGACAATTCCAATCTTACATGAAAGGCGGCCCAATTGTATAACTTTTTACTCCCACCCGCATAGCGGGTGGTTTTTTGTTGATGGCATTTGACACTTCGCATCGATTCGATGCAAAGTGCCCCATGCCATCAACAGGCTAAAGCCTAGGGCAGAAATAAAAAAGCCCCAAGCTCATGATGAAGCCTGGGGCTTTTTGCCGTTGCTTGGCACATTTTGGTGTGTATAATATAGCCAAGCAAGCTTAAGGCGGTTTTTATGGCTGGACTCCTTGAAGGGAGGAAAGCCTATGAAACTAACATGCTATGAAACACTACGGGTCGCAGTCGCGTTTGCGGCTCTAATAGTGCAGATATTGCAGTTGTTGAAGAAGAGAAAATAGCCGCTCCTGCATAAATAGAAAACGGCTACTGCTGGTTCCGAACCCAAAATAAATTTTGGAGTCCAGCTGCATGCCCAAAGGCTTGCATGTGCCAGGCGTTGCAGCGCCTGGCTTTTACATTGCTATTATATTATATACTATGCTGCAGGATTTATGTAGTGAAAAACGAAAAAGCCCCCAAACTCCTGGAAGGAGCGAGGGACTTTTTCGTGGCTGGGCTCCTGGAAAGGAGGAAACCTAGTGAAATGACGTTCTATGAAGCCTTAAGTGTCACAATAGCCCTTGCAGCGTTGATTGTTCAGATTATCTCGTTGTTAAAAAAACGGTCAAACCGTTGCAGCCTTTGCTACCGCCGCACTTGCATTTGAACCGTTTATTAGATCTCCGAGGCGTGCCAGACCAAGCCTTTGGCTACCAGCCCGCCTTGCAAAAGATCTCAGTGGCATATACACGCCCGCTAAAATCCTAGGATACCAGCCTTGCAGTGAGTTTTTGAGCAATCGATGTTGATCCCATACATTTTTTTCCTCAATTGCTTTTGTTCTAATAATACTAGCAGCCACGTGAATAATGTGCTAAAATATTTTCGCGATTAGCGTGGGTAAGCGCGTTAATCTGTCAATAATTAATATGCTTTTGCCTTTGGCAGGAGTAAAACTCAAGCATGGCGCTATTAAAACTAATAATAAAACAATTGATGTTCTTGGGGGTGATTAGAAATGCCTGAAAATAACGAAAGCGTAGTAGAAGCCGCCGAAAGGGTTCTATATGACACTGAAGCGCGCGAGGCTCTTTTAGAAGGCGCAGAAAAACTAGCAAAGGCTGTAGTTGCGACACTTGGTCCAAGGGGCAGAAATGTTGTCTTTGACCAGCAATACGATGTCCCGTTGTCAACAAATGACGGAGTTACCATTGCCAAGCAAATCGAGCTTGAAGATACCTTTGCCAATGCCGGGGCAAACCTGCTTAAAGCAGCTGCTTTAGAAACAAACGAAGTGGCTGGAGACGGCACCACTTTGGCTATAGTGCTTGCCTATAACATCTCAAAAGAAGGCATAAAGAATATAGTTGCAGGGGCAAACCCGCTAATGCTTAAAAACGGGATCGACAAAGCTGCTAGTGAGGTTGTGAAAGTCATCGACCAAATTAGTGTGCCAGTTGAAGACAGATCCGCAATCGTCCAAGTTGCGACAATTGCCGGAAACAACGATCCCTTTGTTGGCGAGATCGTTTCAGAAGCCTTTGAGAAAGTCGGCTTGACAGGCGTTGTCACACTTGAAGACAGCCAGTTAATGAATACAAGCTTGAGTTTTTCCGGCGGCATCAAATGGGAAGAAGGGTATTTGTCTGACTTTTTTATGACAGACAGGGACCGGAGAGTAGTTGAGTTAGAGAATCCCTACATCCTTCTTGCCGATATACGGATCAAGCATTTCGCAGAACTCGTGAAAGTCCTCGAGGAAGCCGCAAAACAAGGCTCTAGCTTATTAGTGGTCGGTTTCGAAGTTGAAGAGGAGGCTCTTACCACTCTAGCTTTGAATGCGGCAAAAGGTGTAGTGAAAGTTGCCGCTGTCAAAGGGCCGGGGCACGGCGACACCAGAAGACGCAACATGGAAGCCTTGAACCTTATGGTTGGGGGCACATTGATAACCGAAGATATGGGCGTTGCCATTGAGAATTCAGGCCTTGAGATTTGCGGCAGGGCTGATAGGGTAATTATCGATAAAAACCAAATCATTATTCAAAACCCGCCGAACAGCGGCAGCGAAGAAGTTGAAAAAATGATCCGCCAGGTGAGGCAGCGGATTGCGGATGAAGAGCATGACTATGAGATAGAAAAGCTCCAGACGACCCTTAGCATTTTGTCGGGGGGCATTTCGTTGATCACTGTAGGCGGAATCTCTGAGCTCGAGATGTTTGAGCGCAAATACCGGATTGAAGACGCTATTCATGCTGTGTACGCGGCTGCAGAATCAGGCGTGGTTCCTGGAGGCGGCAAGGCCTTGTTGTTGGCTGCTCCTGTAGTGGACAAACTCATTGAAACTCTTGATGGGGATGAAAAGACAGGCGCAATGATCGTCAGGGCTTCTCTAGAAACTCCTGTGCGGCAAATAGCTGAGAATGCTGGTATTGACCCAAGTGTTGTCGCAAACAACCTGCTTGAGGCTGAAGACATCAACTACGGGTATGACGCATTGAACTTGAAGTATGTAGACTTGTTTGAAGCAGGTATCATCGATCCGGCAAAAGTCATAAAAACAGCGCTTCTAAATGCTGTAAGCGCATCAACAATGTTGTTAACCACAAATGTAGCTGTAGACAACAGGCAAGAATTCTAGCCAAACTAAACACTTCAGAACAATCGCAGTTTGGGGTTGCGCTCTTCTCCAGATTAAAGCGGGCGAAAGCATGTCAACCGATTGCTTTGCTGCCGCTATATCAACTGAGTGTTCCCTCGCAAGACATGCGGCTTGCCAATCACAATACTACAGTGGTATTGATCGATTCCTATGACGATGGGGTTGGCTGGGGTCTAACGCTCCAGCCATTTTTTGCTTTGTGATATATTTGCCCAATTTGTCTTTATTCTAATGGTTTAATCATTGATTTTTCCACTTAAGGGCGGTTTCCCGCCCTTTTTTAGCACATAATACCTTTTTTTATCCCTTTAAACTTGGCACCAGTGTGCCTTAACGGCGTTTAGATTGGTATTCGCAGTTTTGGGCATAAAAAAGTGGCTGCAATGTGTCGCCAGCTAAGCGTTAATACCCGCCGAGCAACACCTTACACTTAATAATGGGCATTGATTTTCTTGATTTTGCAACCAATGTTTCATGTGTTTTTCCACCCAACAAAAAAAGGCATAGCAGGCTTGCTTACCTGGACAACGCATGCCAAGCATTCTATGCAATTGGATATTTAAACAGATCTTCTGAAATAAAAACGACCTGATCAACGCATGGCAAGCCATTCTTAGCATTTTGGAAATTTCAAGTGTATGGCTAAACCTCTATGCAGGGTTCTCCAGAAGGAACTTGATGAACTCCTGCTCCTCATTAGGCTCAATGATTACAGGAACCTGCACACCTTCGATTGAGACCACATTTTCGCGGATGGCTTTCAGTGACACAATAACGTAGCCGAACGTATACTTACGTTTTCCGCCAACCCCGTCTTGCGCATACAAGGGCTGGAGCCTTTGGTCCATGTGCCACATCAGGCAGCAGGCCAGCGTGCAGATGAAGACATGGCGCTCGATCCTGGGATCTGTCTTGTAGTTGAAAGGCCTCACCAGCCATGCCGTCTTCATGCGCCTGAAAGCCTTCTCAACGCTAGCCAGCCCCTTGTAGCTCTCGACAGCCTCAACCGCTGGCATGCTTGCCTCGTCCACATCTGTGTATATGGCATAGCAGCCATCAAGGACCGTCTCTGCCTCGATTTTCTTCTCGTCAAAGCTCCATGCCAAGTTGTCCCCAGAGCCGCTGAAAACAACAAACTTGGCCATCTTGTGCTTGTCCAGAACCCTCCCAGCCTGCGCTTCCTTGCTGTTTTTGCATTTCCGGGTGGAGTTTACGGCCTTGTCAAGGGCCTCCTTTGTCTTGTCCAGGAGCGCTTGCCTTGCGCGCCCCTCCTTCCCGGCCATTTCCGGTTTTTTGCACAGGCAACAGCGCATGCCCCCCTCCACAGCTTCCACAATGGGCTGCTCGTCAAAAAAACCAAGCAGGACAACGCCTTTTCCGCACAACTCCTTTATCTTGGCGTGGGTTGGAGCCGAAACAACCTTCACTGTCTCGTGGCTGGTTTTTTCGTATTGGGCAGCCGTCACCATCCCCCTGCCGCCGACAAAAACCACCTGCTTGATGCCGTATTTTTTCTGCAGCCCGTCTATTTTGCCCACAACTGCCGTCTCGTCCTTGGTGTTGCCCGGGAAGACATCCACAGCCACAGGGCATCCGCCCTTCCCGCACAAAAGTGAAACCGCCACCTGCTTCTTTCTTCGCTTTTTGTCCCTGTTATAGCCGTATTCCACACGGCCGCTGCCTTCGAATTCCCCTTCCATGCAGCTGCTGGTTATGTCGTAGAGAACCAGGCAGCCATCCCCTAGGCGCTTGCCCGCGAGGGCTTTCTGTATCTTGCCTTGACTTGCGAGGAGCTTGTCAATCGGCCAGTAGCAGCGAGTCTCCACAGCCAGCCCCTCCTCCCCCACGCCGCATATTTTCCAGAGGGCACTGTACGAGCCGCAGCAGGAGGGGGCAAGCTTGCTGCTTCCGGGGCAGGCCAAGAGCCCGATGGCCATCGCAAGCGAGCATCTTGCCCAATGCTTGCTTGTGTGCGAGTATATCATCTTGTCCAGGCAAAGCTCTTTTGCATGGTCCAATATAGCTTTGCATGCCCCGTATTCCCGAGGCTATCTTGAACCCGGATGTGGGCACGGCATTCCCCTGGAGCGCAGCCTGGACCAGCTTCAGCTTGCCGTAGCCGAAACCGGTTATCCTTCCAAGCTCTAAGTGCTTTGTTTTTCCGTTTTTCCTGAAGGATGTCCTGACAATCCCGACCGGGTTTTTACGGTGGGTCTGGATCTTCAGGTGGGCGCTTCTGGCAATGTTTTCGCCTTCTTTGTCTTTATACAACAGTATGTTAACATTATACATATAGATCTTGTGATAACAACAGCATTCTGCATATGTATGGCTGCATTAGAAACTAAAAATTATGTTTTTAGCTTCATAATGCCAAAAACATAATTTTTACACGAAGAACTGTTACAAGCACCCAAAAACCTGTTTTGCAAAAGTTTGTGGTCACTTTTTATTTGTTCTTGATTCAAGGCCTCGCTATTTGCTATTTCTTGTCAATTATGGCACTTGCTATATCGTTTTGACAAGCTCTTCAAATGCAGAATTGAATCTATCAGAGTCAAACACATACTGCATTTCAAGGAAATTTGACCTCAGTTTTGATACTTCCCCGGACACATTTTTGCCTTTCAAGACAACTTCAGCAATGAGAGCTGCCAATGTGTCGAATTCTTTTGGACCGAATCCGAACCTGGTCATTTCAGATACGCCTAATCGGATAGCCCCTGAAGCGCTGAATCCCTCCTCTTCAGGAGTTGCTTGGAAGTTTGTTATGATATTGTTCTGCTCAAGGGTTTTAGCAACTGCAGGCCCATTTGCATACCCGACCTTGGCTACGACTTGGTGGGTCTCTGTAAAGCCTCTCGATTCGTCTCCAGCAACATCCAAGCCATAGCTCTTCATGCTCTTGGCGAAAGCTTTCGCATTTGCGATCACAGCCGGTTGGTATGTGTCTTTAAAAGCGTTCATCTCAAAGGTTGCCATCAGCAAACCTAGCATTGTGCCCAGATGGTGGTTGCTAGTCCCTCCCGGGAATGCCCTTGACTCAACTTTATGCCAGAGATTGTAGTTGTGGTCTGTCTCCAAGATGCTGCTCGCAATGACGCCCCGCTGGGTTCCAAAGAACGTCTTGTGGGTTGACCCCGTGACAAAGTCTGCGCCTTCCTTGAACGGCTCTTGGAAATGCTCCCCAACAAGGCCTAGCACATGCGCCATGTCATACATAATTATTGCATTGGGGTTGGCTTGCTTTATATAAGCTGCAAGCTCTTCTACAGGCTCCCTGTAAAGCACCATGCTCTTGCCAAAAATAACTAGCTCTGGTTTGTAGCGCTCTAGATATTCCTTTGTGAGCTCGATGTCTATAGTATACGGGTCTTCCTTGAGCGGCGGGAAGTTAACCAAAGCTTTCTTTTCCGTGAGCGGGTCGATTGCGATAAAATCGCGCAGCGCCCCCATTGGTTGTGCGCTCAAATGCCCGCCATTGATAATATGGTTGTTCATTACATAGCCAAGGCGGGTCGGCTCGCTTTTTCTGTCGACCCTGTTTTTATAGTCAAGCAATGCGCTGTACAAAACTGTGTTGGCCATCTGCCCGCTAAGGATCCTTGACTCGACTTGGGATGCGCCAAGGTATTTCTTCAGCTCGTCTACAAGGAGGGCTTCCACATTTTCAATGAAATCAGTGCCTTGGTAATAGAAAACATCCCAGTCGTAGTACGCTTTGACCTTTTTGTGTTCTGCATACCTAAAGGCGGGGTCAGAAACTGACAACAGCCTGGTGGCAGGCGATGCTGTCATTTCCGATGGGATAAGGTTCACTGTGAGCTGTTGGCGCCATTCATGGTTCTTTACAGCGTTGAATACCAGATCCTCGGCCTTTTGGCTATACTCCCCTTCGTTGCTGAATTCTTTCTTGACCACATAGCCAGCAATGATTGGCATTGAAAATGGCGGCGCCTCAGATCTCATATGGTACTTGACAGTCGTTGCTTCAACCAGCTTGCCCCGGATCTCGACAGCTATCTCTAAGTCGTAATCAATGTCATTGTCCAAAATGGCAAGGCCGATTGGCCTGGTGGCTGTCTGGTCTGTGTATCCGCTATCAAGCCCATATCCGTCGACCAGGTAGAAAGGAGCCATTGTGCCGCTTGTGACATAGCCAACATGTTTTCCTTCTTTGAATATTTTGTTGCCTTCCCTTGGGATCCCCTTTCCGGTCAAAGTAAATGGGCGGATTATGCGTGGCAACGCCCCAGTGGAATCAAATTCCCTGTTTCTGATGTGTTTTAGCGCTTCAAGCTGCTTAGCCAATGCTTCCCTTCCAACGTAGTCGCCTTTGTCCGCAGAAAAGCTCACTGCGCCTTTTGAGAGGGTAAAAGCAAAAATCGGCATTTCCTCGCCATCAGGGCCTATGCCAAATTCGTGGCCATACAACGGCAGCGCCGCTTCAAGCCTCAAGGTGTCCCTAGCCCCAAGGCCCGCGGGAGTTGCGCCCAGCTTCACCATTTCATTGAAAACATCCGCCGCTATTCCAGCCGGGACAAAAAACTCGAAGCCCAGCGGCTCGCCTGTATATCCAGTTTTGGCGATCAGTATTTTGGATGAGAACATTTCCAATTCACCGCATGCATTCTTGAACGGGTCAGTTAAAAACTGGCTTGGAGCAAGCGTCTGGGTGATAGCCTTAGCCTGGGGGCCTTGGAGGGAAACCATAGCCATGGAGCCTGTTATATCGTCAATAGCCACATCGAAGCCTTTTGCGATTCCGGACAGATATGCGACATCCTTTTCATGGTTGGCGGCATTGACCACCAATAAATACCCAGGGTCTCCAAAACGGTACAGATATGCGTCATCAATCGCTGAGCCATTTTCGTTTGAAATGATTGTGTATTGTGAATTAAATGGCTCCAGAACTTCGATATTAGCAGTGAGAGCCTTTTGCAGGAAATCTTTCGCTTCAGGACCATCGATTTTCAATCTGCCCATATGGCTGATGTCAAAGACTACGGCATTTTTCCGGCAAGCCAAGTGTTCCTTCATTTGGCCGCCATCGTAGTTGGCAGGCATCTCCCAGCCTGCGTAGTCGACCATCTTTGCGCCCAGCGCTATATGGACAGAATTCAGAACTGTTTGTTTCACTTCTTTACGCCCCTTCATTCATTAATGTTTTTATGTCGTGTCAATCAGGATTGTATTTGAGCACAGGCTTTTTAAGCGCAACCAACTCATCAACACGCCCAACAGGCGATGTATGGGGGGCGCCCTTCAACAATTCCGGATCGCTAAGCGCCTCCTTGGCTATTGCCAGCATAGCGTCTGCAAACGCGTCAATTTCAGCCAGGCTTTCTGTCTCGGTAGGCTCGATCATTATTGCGTTTTCGACTATAAGCGGGAAATAAACTGTTGGAGGATGGAAACCGTAGTCAATGAGCCTTTTTGCCACATCCAAAGTTTTGACCCCCCCGGCAGTTTGCTCCAAACCATCCAAAACAAACTCATGCATGCATATGCCCTCATATGGGAGCTTGTAGGGGCCTTTAAGCCGCTCTTTAAGATAATTGGCGTTTAATACAGCAATCTCGGAGGCCAGTTTCAAACCAATGGCGCCCATTGTCAATATATAGCAGTATGCTTTGACGAGGACGTTAAAGTTTCCAGCGAAAGCCCGGATCTTGCCGATGCTTTTCTCTGGAGTCGCAAACTCAAACGCATCAAGGGTTTTCTCGACGACAGGGCTAGGCAAGAACTTCTCCAAGGACTTGACTACGCCTATTGGACCAGAGCCTGGACCGCCTCCGCCATGGGGGGTGGAAAATGTTTTGTGCAAATTTAAATGCAGCACATCAAAACCCATATGGGCAGGTTTGGCTATGCCCATGATAGCGTTCATATTTGCGCCGTCATAGTACAATAATCCCCCCGCGTCATGGACCAATCGGGATATCGTTGTGATTTGTGCCTCGAACAACCCAAGGGTGTTGGGGTTTGTGAGCATCAGCCCTGCCACATTGTCGGAAAGCACGCTTTTTAGCGCATCTATGTCAACGGTCCCATCTGGGGCGCTTTTGATGCTGATAATCTCCAAACCTGCGCTGGTCGCGCTTGCAGGGTTTGTGCCATGGGAGGAGTCAGGGACTATCACCTTGTTGCGGGAGAAATCCCCCCTGTCTTCATGGTAGGCTTTCATCATCATCAAACCGCACATTTCGCCATGGGCGCCTGCAGCGGGATGGAGGCTGAATTTGTCCATTCCGGTGATTTCGCATAACATGCACTGCAAGCTGTAGAGCAGCTCAAGCGCCCCTTGGGTCGAATCTTGCCCTTGCAGAGGATGGATCTTCGAGAAGCCCGCCATTGCTGCTACATCCTCGTTCACTTTAGGGTTGTACTTCATCGTGCAGGAGCCGAGCGGATACATGCCTGAATCCAGCCCGTAGTTCCTCTGGGAAAGCAGAGTATAGTGGCGGACCAACTCAGGCTCGCTGATAGAAGGGAGCAGAGCCGATCCTTGCCTAGCCATCCCCTCCGGGATCTTCACTTCGATGTCAACATCAAGGCTGGGCAACACATACCCCCGTTTCCCCTCCCCTGACAACTCGAAGACAAGCTTTGAATAAGTGTCTGCGTTTCTCATGAAATTTCTCCCAAGCACTGCGCAAAACCGTCAATTTCTTGGCGGGTGCGCTTTTCTGTTACTGCGATAAGCATTGCCCTGTCCAGGACATCCCCATTCACATTCAGCCCCATTGGAGCCAAATACTCTTTTAGGGGCAGCCCGCCAATATAGCCTTTTTCCAGCAGGCGTTTATTTGCGGATATTGCGTCTTCGTTGAGGACCACCGCAAACTCGTCAACATATGGAATGTCATAAAGCAGCTTGATGCCATATGCAGACAACTGCTGCTGCAAGTGCCTAGCCTTTGACATTGATTGCATGCAGACATCCTTGATGCCCTCAAAACCAAGGGCTGACATGTAAACTGTGGCTTTCAGCGCGTTATGGGCTGCGTTTGTACAGATATTTGATGTCGCTTTCTCCCTGCGTATATGCTGCTCCCTTGCTTGCAGCGTCAACACATATGCCCTGTTGCCCCTGCTGTCCACAGTCTGCCCGGCAATCCTGCCCGGCGCTTTGCGCATAAAATCAGCAGTCGCCGCCATAAATCCCAGATGGGCGCCTCCATATGAAAGATCCATCCCGAATGGCTGGGCATCGCCCACAAGGATATCCGCCCCTGCTAAGGACACTTCTTTTAGCACGGCAAGGGAATGGGGATTGGTCGTTGCCACAATCAATTGGCCCGAATGCGCCTTTATAGCGCGGCCCGCCTCATCTATATCCTCAATAGCCCCAAGGAAGTTTGGCTGGCTTACTACCAGCGCGCTTGCCCCCTCCAGGGAATCACCGGCGGCGCTATAGTCGGTCAAGCCGCCCCTAAGGGGGATCCTTGCCACTGTTATGCCATTAAAACGCGCATATGTCTCGAGCACCGATGAAAACTCGGGGTTGAGCCCTTCGGAAATAGCTATTTTAAAACGCTTCTTGTTGCGCACAGCCATAATGGCTGCTTCTGCGCAAGCTGAAGCGCCGTCATACATCGAAGCATTGGCAAAATCCATTCCAGCCAGCTCAGCAATCATTGTTTGGAACTCGAAAATGCATTGCAATGTGCCTTGTGCTATCTCTGGCTGGTATGGGGTGTAGGCAGTGTAGTACTCGCTTCGCCCCGCAATATGCGATACAACAGAGGGCACCAGCCTGTCGTAGACCCCTGCCCCTAGAAAACAAGCCAGTTGGTCGGTATTGGCGTTTTTGGCGCTTATTGCAGACAATTCGCGCACCATAGTTGCCTCAGGCATGGCATCAGGCAGGGAAAGATCCCCGGAGAGCCTTAAGCCCTCCGGTATCTGTTTGTACAATTCCTCTACTGACCCCATCCCGATGAACTTGAGCATTTTTTCGACTTGCTCAGGTCCGTTTGGAATGTAGGGATCCATGTCAGTGTCCGCTTTCTTTCAGCATTGCCTCATAATCAGCTTCACTCAACAAATTCTCAAACTCTGACTCGTCATTGAACGATATCTTGATAACCCATGCCGAAGCAGCATTCTCATTAATTTGCTCGGGAGTCTCCTCCAAGGAAGTATTAGCTTCCAGGACTTTGCCTGACACAGGCATGTACATCTCTGATGCCGCTTTTGGCGACTCGAGAACGCCAAACACATCACCTGCCGCATATTCGTCCCCTTCTTGGGGCAACTCCACATAGGCGATATCCCCTAGAGAGCTTTGGGCAAAGTCGCTAACGCCCACTAAAGCGATTTTGCCTTCTTGGGCTTTTACCCATTCATGGTCTTTGGTAAAATAATAAGAGCCTTCTACTATTGACATCTTTATCCTCCGTTTTCATTTTTCCAGGACAAGCAGCATTGGCTACTGCCCTTTGACTCTAAGCCAGGCATTTGCATACTCTTGCACAAACTCACCTAGGTCAAGGAAAACCTCGCACCTTGCAAGGACGTTGTCAGGCACAAAGTAGGTGTCATTGCCTGCCCAATCAGACTCTTGCAGCTCCTCTGCCACATTCTTGTTGGCTGTGGAATACATGACTTCTTCAGTGTTGAGCATAGATATATCATCCCTGCATAGAAAATTTATATATTCCTCTGCAAGCTCTTTGTTCTTTGATGTGGAGAGGATTGCAACATTGTCAAACCAGACGTTGCTTCCCTCCATGGGCACGGCATATGCAAGATCCTCATTTTCTTCCATAGCCATAATCGCATCCCCTGAATATACCACACTAAGAGCCGCCTCTTCGCCAATCATCATATCGACAATAATGTCGGTATAGTATGCCATCACTAATGGTTTTTGCGCAATAAGCTTTTCTTCCGCCTCTTTTAGCTCTTCAAGGCTTCTTGTGTTTGCTGAATACCCCAAGGCTTTGAGCGCCACAGCCAGAGAATCCCTTTGTGAGTCATACATGATTATCTGGCCTTTGTAATCCTCATTCCACAAAATCTCCCAGCTGTCAACAGGCTCTTCGACCATTGTTGTATTATACAGGATGCCTACAGTGCCCCAGAAATATGGAATTGAATAAGTGTTTGTTGGATCATAATCCATCCCCTTCAAACGCGTTTGGATATTTGCGAAATTTGGAATTTTGGTTTTGTCAATTTGGGCCAGCATGCCTTCTTTGACCATCTTCTCGACCATATAGTCAGAAGGGAAGACAACATCATAATTTGATGTGGAGCCCTTGACCTTTTGGTACATGGCTTCGTTGGAGTCATAGGTCTCGTACATGACAGTGCAACCGAACTCTTCCTCGAATATGGTATTCACAGACTTGTCTATGAATGTGCCCCAATTATAGACATACAATACAGGTTTATCGCTGTTGCCGCCACCGCCCCCTTTAGTGCAAGATGCCAGCGGCGATGCGACAAGCATGACAGCCAATAGAGCTAATACTACTTTTTTCCTCATAAAATATTGGCGTTAACAGCCCAATGTCGGGTGTATTACGCCCCTCCTTTGTAAATAAATAAACTGCGGGATAACAGCTTTGCCGGTAGCGCAGTGCCCAAGATAGCCAGCGCTAGTTATTACTATACTACAGCAAGGCTGCCAATCAAGGCTTGCACAGACCAAATGGGCATTAGCCGAGTGTTTCTGGCAACAAGGCTTTCACTTCATTTTGACGCTATTTCTTTTCCGGAGCGCAAATTGGCGACAACCAACAGGATCGATACACAAAGCACCATCAAAGTAGACAACGCGTTGACTTCGGGGCTTATACCCCTGCGCGCTGCGGAGTAGATGAATATTGACAAATTGCTTACTCCTGACCCAGTGTTGAAAAAAGATATGACAAAGTCGTCTATTGACAATGTGAAAGCCAAAAGCGCCCCTGTGACGATCCCGGAATAAATTTCCGGCAGCACTATTTTTCGCAGGGCAAACATCGGGCTAGCCCCCAAATCCATAGCCGCCTCTATCAGGTGTTTATCCATCTGGTTAAGCTTGGGCAGCACTGACAAAACGACATATGGAACACAAAAAGTGATGTGGGATATGAGCATTGTCACAAACCCCATCCTAGCAGAGGCAAAAGAGAAAACCAGCATTAGCGAAATGCCGGTAACAATATCGGGATTGATGACCGGAAGGTAATTAATATTCAAAGCAAAAGCTTTGATCCGCGGAAAATCATTTAACGCATGCATCCCGATAGCTGAAATCGTCCCGATTATTGTCGATACCACAGTTGCTGCAATAGCGCACATCAATGTGTAGTAGAGCGCTGACATGATTTCGCGGTCTGAGAACAGCGCTACATACCACTTGAGCGAGAACCCGCCCCATACCCTGTTTGACTTTGAAGCGTTGAACGAGTATACAGCCAAAACAAGGATAGGAGCATATAAAAAAACAAGCACAAGGTAAATATAAAGATTCTGGAGTTTTTTTACCATAATGCGTCCTCCTTGTCGCCTGTCGCGTCAAACTTGTTTAGGATGAACATCGCAACCAAGATCATCGCCATCATCAAAATTGACACTGCCGAGCCCATGTTCCAATCCCCGCTTTGGAGAAACTGGTGCTGTATCAAATTTCCGATATACATCCTCTGGCCGCCTCCAAGCAGCTCCGGAATGACAAAAGTGCTTACAGCAGGCATGAAAACCATCATGATGCCAGTGATTATCCCTGGGATAGTCAACGGGAAAGTGATTTTCCAAAACGCCTGGAACTCGCTCGCCCCCAAATCCCTGGCCGCCTCCAGGAAAGTCGGTTTGATTTTTGCCATCACCGAATAGATAGGATATACCATAAAGGGCAGGAAGTTGTATACCATGCCCAGCAAGATAGCGCCATTGTTATATAGCAGATTCATTGGTTTTAGCCCAAAAAACACTAAAAACTTGTTTATCAGCCCGTTCTTGCCCAACAAGTTCATCCATGAATAAGTCCGGAGTAGAAAATTCAGCCATGTCGGCAAAACAAGCATTATGAGAAAAAAGCTTGATTGGCGGCTTGGCAACTTGCTCACAAAATACGCGACCGGATAGCCAATTAGCAAGCAAAGAACAGTGGAATAGCCCGCAAGAACAGTGGAGTCTGAAATTATACGCATGTACATGCCGTTTTCAGATGCAAAGAAGTTTTTGAAATTGTCTAGTGTCCAGTCATCGCTGCCACGCGCCTGCAAAGACAGCACAAGCATCAACACTAATGGAAGCACAATAAATATGGCCATCCAAACATAATAAGGAATGCCCAGAATTCTTGTTGTTTTCAACTACACATCCCTTTCTTCCTCATCAATATCTTCGTTGTCCATATCTTCAAGGGCCTGCTCATCCCTGATAATTGCGATATCGTCAGAATGGACATCAAGGCCCAGGACTTCCCCCATCTTTAAAGGCGAGATAGACTCAATCATCAAATCGCTATCCTGGCAGCGTGCTACACACTCATATCTCTCGGAGTGGTATGAGATATTTTGGATTACAGCATGGAGTTTTGCGCTGGGATCCCCCGGAGGGTAAATGATCCAGTCTGCAGGCTTGATTACAGCCAACACATCTGTGCCCTCCCCGTCATACTCGCACTCAAAGACACCTCCCAAAAACTCCACATGGCCGTTGTTGTCTACTAGTGCAGGTATAATGTTTCTCTGCTCAGCGCGCATAATGTGGATATCATTTGGAGTGAAAGTCAACCCTACCGCCTCGCCTTCCTGTTTGCTGATTGTGGAATGGATTAAGAATATGAAGCCGTCAACTTCAGCAGTGTACTCATAATGGACACCTTTGAAAGTAACACTTTTGATTGTGGCCGGAAGCTTTGAGCCCTCGATTGCAGAAAACCCAATATCCTCAGGCCTTATAAGCACTTTTACCTGGTTCGTCTCTGGGAATTTTCTGTCTACACACATGAAAGCCTTTCCAAGAAAATCTACTTCATAACTCCTTGACATTGTCCCGTCAATAATGTTGCTCTCGCCGATGAAACCTGCAACGTATGCGTTAATAGGCTCGTTATAGATATCTATTGGCGAGCCGATCTGCAATATCTCGCCTTTTCGCATCACGATCACTTTATCAGAAAGGCTCAATGCCTCTTCTTGGTCGTGGGTCACATAAATAAATGTAATCTCCACCTCTTGTTGGATGCGTTTCAGCTCGTTTTGCATCTCTTTGCGCAATTTCAGATCCAATGCGCTCAATGGCTCGTCGAGAAGCAATACTTTTGGCTCGTTTGCCAGCGCCCGCGCGATGGCGACCCTCTGCTGCTGCCCCCCCGACAATGATTCCACATCCCGCTTCCCGAATCCTGTCAAATTGACAACTTCCAGGTAATAAGACACTTTTTCTTCAATAGTTTTCTTTGGAAGCTTTTTGATCTTGAGGGGAAAAGCGATATTCTCATAAACATTCAAATGTGGAAACAACGCATAATTTTGAAACACAGTATTTACAGGCCGCTCAAAAGGCAGCATGTCGTTTATTTTTTTCCCATACAAAAAAATATCCCCGCCGGTCGGTTTTTCAAACCCGGCAAGTAATCGAAGGATTGTTGTCTTGCCACATCCTGAAGGCCCGAGCAAAGTGACAAACTCTCCTTCCGCAACACTAAAGCTAATGTAGTTAACTACTGCTTCACCGCCATACTCTTTCAAGAGCTCACGCACTTCAATTATCGTATCTTTCATTTCTTAATAGAATACGTACCTCTTTTCTTTCAAAATTTTTGAAAAAATTTCTGGTTATTACCTCTAATTTGCAATGCGGTTGTTCTGCCATTGACCATCATGCTAGCTTTGTTTTGGCGACAATGCGCCCATATAGGCTTAACAAGATAAAAACTGCTTAGCTTGGCCAGTTTTATTCTAGCAACCGGCTAGGCTGGAACTTAAGAAACATTTTGATTTTATATCAATTTAGGGCAAATGTCTATATTCTGTGCCAATAAATTGCCTCCTCAATTCCAGGTTGCCAAAATTACAGCGCCCAATTAGCCTTTTGCCCCACAATCGCCGCCACCCGTAAAACGGGTGGTTTGGGGAGCGCCCTATAAGGGCGTTCTGCCGGCTGCCCCTCAAGGGGCTGCCGGAGTCTCCCTTAGAACTTGCTTAGCCAAAGGCTATCTAGACTCCGGCCAATTGCTTTGACACGTCTTAGCCCCTGAAGGGGCATTAGTATTGCTAGCTGCGCCTTGAAGGGGTCCTCATACTCTTTCACACCCAGCTTGTCGAGTGCAATGTCGTCCTTCTCTTGCTCTTGGATATATTTCCTTACTGTTGCATCATTCAAGCCCACGGTGCTGACATAGTAGCCTTGCGCCCAAAAATGCCTGTTTCCAAACTTGCACTTCAGGTTGGCATGCTTGTCGAAGATCATCAGGGCGCTCTTGCCCTCCAGATACCCCATGAAGCTTGAGACGCTGGTCTTGGGCGGAATTTCTACAAGCATATGCACATGGCCTGGCATCAGGCGCCCTTCGATCAGCTCCACCCCTTTGTATTCGCATAACATCCTCAGTATTTCCCCGATGCTTGTCGCGTAATGGCCAAAAATCGCTTTCCTTCTGTATTTGGGTGTGAATATGATATTTTCACACCCACTTAGTGTGGGCTAGGCTATTTGCCTTGTTTGCCATATTGGCGCCGCCTTCCTTTTTATTGGAGCCTAGACAATTCCAACCTTACATGAAAGGCGGCCCAATTGTATAACTTTCTCCCACCCGCATAGCGGGTGGTTTTTGTTGATGGCATTTGACTCTTCGCATCGATTCGATGCAAAGCGCCAAATGCCATCAACAGGCTAAAGCCTAGGGCAGAAAATAAAAAAAGCCTGCGCGGCAGGCTGCAAAAACTGGGTTTTTGAGTTCATCACTCAAAGATGTTAGATGTCTTAAGGAATATATTAAAAATTAGTATTGCCAGAAAAAACAGCGATGAGCTGATGACAGTCATCCTTTGGAGAGTCGCTTGCAACCCTCTTGTCCTAGTTTTTCCAAACAACGTCTCTTTGGCGCCTCCGATTGTCGAGCTTAAGCCGGAGCTGTTGGTCTCTTGCAGAAGTATAGATATTATTACACAAAGGCTTGCTACAAAAATGATTATTGACAGGAATATATCCATTATAATTGACCTCCAAAATGTGCGGCTGCGCATAGCCGGAAGTTATTATATCATTAATATCCTTGCCAGCCAAGGCATTTGCCTAATGTATAAATCCAAAGTGCCGAAAAGAGCGGGGCGGACTGCTCCTTCGAGTGACTCAAGAATGCGCGGAGATGGTGGGCAGGAAGCTCGCCACGTCTTCATACAAGGACCATTATGCAATAGCGACCTACGTCACGGCCAAAACACCACCGCCAAACGTGTCAGAAAGCCACGCAGATATGGTCAAGGCGCTCAACTATACCAGCGGCTATGGTTCGGGATGGAAATCAAAGGGGATTATGTCTGCGCCAGACTGCCTAGCGCATATTAAAGCAGGTCGGCCCTATGCAATATATATCTGGTATATTGGAACGACCACCTACCACGTAGTTGTGGCAGCGTAGCAGCGATAACGCTTTGCAAATAGTCGACCACTGGTACTGGTGCACTGGCAGTGGGAGTTCTTGGTATCCCCATGCGTCGCTAGCCATTGGTGCGAATATTCAAAGCGGAAATAATGCGTTGTGGACCACCACATATTATTATTGAGGAGGAGGATTGGCTGGATGATGAAGAATAAAACCATTATTATGGCAGCCCTTTGCGTCTGCTTGGCTAGCTGCCTGTTTTCCGCACCAGTATTGGCCCGATCGCCGGATTATCATGGGGACATGGATTTCGGGTATATCAGCGAGACAATAGCCAATTTTGTGAATGAGTCCTATGCTAGCCTTGTACGCCAGGATTTTATTGGTGGGCTTCCACGAGATAACCAGCTGTGATATTGATTTTTCAGATGGCTATCAAATTTATGTCGGCACGGATATTTTTGTGGTTGGAGCCAGCAATCTACGTGATTTAAAGGGCATGCTGGAGAAGGGCACATACATTTTTGAAGTGCCGGTAAATGTCGGGGAGTGCACATTTGTTGTCAATATCTCACGCTTGTTGCCAGGCACAGAGGAAAGATATGCGCTGCTGGAGGATCCGGAGGGGTATAAGGCAAAAGTCGGGACTTGTGACATCACTGTGCTGCTCATGTATTTCCCCCAGAACCAAAATTCACAGACTATTATGCTACCGCTTACAATGCCTCTGGGATTAGGGACAAGACGACGCTGCTTGTAGGCGGGCTGCCATATTTCAGGATGGCGGTGGCTTTGTATCCAGGCGACAATGGGGAAATTGGCAAATTTGCTGTGATGAAACTGCCGAAAAATCACAAAGCATTAAGCGAAAAAGACCATGTTTTCGGTAACAGGAGATATGGTCTTTTGCCCTTTTGCTGGTTGTTATAGAATAATAATGGGATTATTCCGCAATAAGCCGCCTATATGCATGCCACCTGGCCTAAGAAAGCGCATGAATACGCCATTTGTGGCTACAGAATAATTCCACCTGTGGCTGTTTATTGGGCCAATCAGCCTTTGATGACACCGATTGTTTTAAGTTTCTTCACTATTCTTACCAAATCTTGCTGGTTGGCCATGACTTCGCCGATATCCTTGTATGCAAACCTGCTCTCCTCTGCAATGTCTTTTTTATTTAGAATGCCCAAAGCTACCCCTTGTTTTTTAAGGTCAGAAATCACAATATCAGCCGAAAAACGCTCCATCGCGCCTTTCCTGGAATAAAGCCTGCCTGCCCCGTGGGATGACGAGCAAAAACTTTCCTCATTGCCCAAACCTTCAACAACATAGCTGAAAGAGCCCATCGCCCCTGGGATCAACCCCAACTCCCCTGCCCTTGCCCGTGTCGCCCCTTTTCGGTGGACATAGACATTTGAGCCGTAGTGGTTTTCAATGGAGGCATAATTGTGGTGGCAGTTGATCTCGCCAGTGTATGAAAACGAGAGGCTAGTGTGTTTGCCAATCCAGTTTTCTATTGTCCTGCAAACCGCCTCCAGCATTTTCGAGCGGTTTTCTTTTGCGAAAGACAATGCCAAGCCCATCCATTCAAGGTATCCTTGGCCTTCAGGCGTGCTCACTGGCAAAAAAGCCAGCCTCCATTCGTCAGGCACAGCGCTGTGCCATTTTTTGTTCAAATCTCTTGCTGTTTTGTCAAAGTAGTCGCATACTTGCTTGCCAAAATTCCGGCTTCCTGAGTGGACCATAATCCCGAGAAATCCCTGCTCGTCCTCTTGCAGCTCGATAAAATGGTTGCCGCCCCCCAATGTGCCCACTTGGTAGCAGCCATTCTCAAAATGGCTTGCAAGCTCTGGGTATTTGCCGTACTTGTCCATTTGCTCCAAAGCGGCGCTAAAAGTATCGCAGCTCTGGGCTTCCTTGTGTTTGCTAAAGCCTACCGGGATATTGCGAAGCATATCGCCGATGATTCCATTTATCAAGCTGCCGTTGGCTGTCTTTATGCCGCGGATCTCATCCACATGGATGTCTGTGCCTATGAAAGCCATCCCGCATCCGATGTCTACTCCAACTGCATTGGGTATGACAACACCTTTTGCCGCAAGCACAGCCCCCACAGGCATGCCCATGCCCCCATGGGCATCTGGCATCAGGCCCACCCATTTAAACGCGAAAGGCAGCTGGGCCAGGTTCCTTGCCTGGCTCATGCAAAGCCCGTCTGCATGGGCCTCGTCAGGCAGCCAGGCTTTGATAGGCACTTTTGAGCTTTCATCTGAAATTTCAAACATATCTATTGGCTCCGTTGTGTTTTGTGTCCATCATACATTGCCTTTGCCTGATGCGTCATATAAAAAAACATGCGAGGCTGGTTTAGCCACCAAAATGGTTGCCAAGGCGGCTTGCTGCTATGGTATAGTAACAGAAGGGGATGCAAAAAATGACGACAAAGAGGTTGGATTTATGGGCGGGTTTTCAGAGCTGACGAAACGGTTTGACAATATACGCGATTATATGCGGGATTTCTTTGTGTACGGCTACAAGTCCCGCGCAGACTTCACCAAGAAATCCTCGCGGACATATGACAACGCAAAGCGACGCGTTGAAAGCTATTTGGGTAAATACATGAAATGGGACTATATCGGGAAAAACAAATTTTCATTTGTATCAATCGATTGCGGGAGCATTCCAGTCAACCCCCTTTATGCGGCATGGAAATCAAAAAGCTTTACCAACAACGATATAATGCTCCATTTCTACATACTCGACGCATTGAAGGACGGGCCTATGAAAGTAACCAGCCTCACAGACCATGCAAGCGAAAAAAGCCTAGCTGCTTTTGACGCACAGACAGTGAGAAACAAGCTAAATGAGTACACTGCCTTGGGGCTTCTCAAAAAAGAGGCATCTGGCAAAGCTTATGCCTACAGCCTGGATAGCGCCCCCGTCCCCCATCTGGACAAACTCCTAAGCGGGGTGAAGTTTTTCCAAGGCGCAGCGCCATTCGGGGAAATCGGAAGCTATATTCTGGACAATGAAAATGAGACAAACGATTGCTTTTCCTTTAAGCATTACTATATTGCCCACACCTTGGAGGATATTGCCCTGGAAACGTTTCTTTCGGCTATTAAGCAAAACAAGGCTGCAACTTTCGAAAACTTTAGCGAGCGTTCCCAGAGAAGCGTCATTATCTACGGGCTGCCGCTAAAAATCTTGGTTAGCGCAGGCACCGGGCGGCGTTTTGTGTGTGTATACTTGCCTGGCACAAAGCGCTTTAACGCATACCGCCTAGACTACATAAAAAGCATTTCGCTTGACGAGGAAGAAATGGAGGGCGCGAAAGCGATAGCGTCCAAGTTGGACAGAAACCTTCCAAAAGCTTGGGGCGTGACATTCGGAGGCGGAAACAAACGCAGCGAAGTTGTCAAAATCAAGCTTTATATCGATGAGCACAAAGAGCAATACATCATCGAGCGCATTATGCGGGAAGGCCAGGGCGGAGTTTTGGAGCGCGGCCAGGATGGCTCATTTGTGTTCACTAAAGAGGTTTTTGACAATAGCGACATGGGTCCTTGGATCAAGAGTTTTATTGGCAGGATTGAAGGCCTTGAGAGCAACTCCGGCTATGCCGCCAAACGGTTTTACGAAGACATGCAGGCAATGGCCGATATGTATGGGATTTATACGGATGGCAGGGAGGATGGGAATGGAACTGTTCTCTGAGATTTACGGAAGCTATTTTGCTGTAGTGTCCCAAGTGCTTAAAGAAGCAAGCCGTGGATTGGGCAGGGAGGAAATCGAAGCCCTGGCAAAAAGAGGGGCGTTCCATGAAAGCGCATACCATCTCCTGCCCATGTTATTTTCCAGCGAATGGAATTTCCTTGAAGAGGAAGAAGGGATATACACATCCAGGATCAACCCGGCAAATAGGCCGATGTCTGAGCTGGAAAAATCTTGGCTGAAAGCCTTGCTTGCCGACCCGAGGATCCGGCTTTTTCTGGACGATGGCGAGCTTGAGGATTTGGATGGCTATCTTTCCAATGTCCATCCGCTGTTCAATTATGGGGATTTCCACTTCTACGACAAACATTTGGACGGGGATGACTACTCGAGCCAAGGCTATATCAAGATATTCAGGGCGGTTTTGGATGCGACCATAAACCGCAAAGCACTGGTGGTTGAATATGAAAGCGCCAAAGGCAGCCGCTCTAAGCGGATATTCCATCCACACTCGATATCCTATTCCGCCAGGGATGACAAATTCCGTATGATGTGCGCGGTCTACAACAATAGAAGGCAAAAGCTTGAGAGGGCTACTTTGAACCTTTCGCGCATCAGCTCTGTTGAGGCTTCCCCCCTCAGATTTGGCGTTGACATCGACCAGCAGGTAGCTAAGCTGTATAGCAGTATCGAGTGTGACCAGCCGCTGTTGCTGGAGGTTTCAACTGAGCGCAATGCCATTGAGCGCCTCATGCTCCAATTCGCGTCATTCAGGCGCCAAACCGAATACGACAAAGACCGTGATATCTATATCTGCCAAATCTGGTTCGACCCAATGGATGAAACGGAGCTTTTGATCCGTGTCTTGAGTTTTGGCCCTGTAGTGAAAGTGTTGGGACCTGAAAGCTTCCTTGCCCAAATCAAAGAACGCATAACGCGGCAAATCGAACTAAACAACATGCATAGGGAACCTGGATATGTGTGATGCCGGCATAGGGCGATTTGGAACCTTGCGGTTTATATAGACATAAATTGTGAAACCCTTTTGCTATGCAAGAAAAAAGAACACAGTCGGCCGGCGCCAACCGGGCATTCTGTGTTCTTGGCAAATAAGCCTAGATATTTTTCCTGTATTCGCTTAAATCAACTTCGCCTCCGTCAGGATTGATCAGCACGGCAAAAACAGCCAAACGCCCATCATCTATCGAGCTAGTGCATGTTGAGAGAGTAATTATCTTGTCGCCATGCACAACCGGCACAGAAGTCTTGATTGACGAGCGGGCCTTTATCCTGGAGATAAAGCTTTCAAAATTGCTGCCATAAGTGGGCTCCCTGTAGTCGTAGGCTGCCTCTACAACGCATACAGCAAAGATCTGGTAGTAATAGTCTGCATCCTTTGTCTGCAATACAACAAAGGGGTCTTTCTCATACTCAGCTTGGATCCTGTAGTTTCTCAACCAGCCAAACATTGTCCCGTTTTTCATCGAATGGCCATAAAAGACCGTGTTTTGGTCGGACAGGTCGGATTTGTTCCTGTAATCCATGTAAATGCTGCCGACAAACTCGCTCTTTTTCTTGAATGTGTGGCTCAAGTAGTAATCATTGTCATTGCCTTGCAACACCGGGTCAGAAAGGCCGGCACCGGTCAGCACCATTGAGAAAACATAATCAGGGTTAAGAGCTTTGATTGCGGCATATTCGATCCTTGGAATACTGGTGCTCGAGGCGCTAGCAAAAACTGGCTCGTATTTGACCAGCTCGGCAATCTGCCTTTTTTCAACTTCCTCATCGCCCTGGTGGCTTTTCTGGATTGGAATCAATCCCAACCTTGCTGCTGCCACGCCTCCGCCCAACAACGTTAAAGCGAATAACAAGGTTATCAAAACAGGGGCAAGCTTGGCTTTGCTTTTCGCTTTTGATTTTGTTCTGGCATTTTTTGGCTGCGCATGTTTCCTAGCCTCTGGCGTCGCTGCTATAGAGGATTGGAACCTAGCATTTATCGAGCCGGAAGGGGCGCTTAAAGCCTCTGCCTTGGTTTCGATAGCAGGTTGTTGCTGGGGCAAAGAATTAGTTTGGTAGGCGCCTGCACGGATCGGCAATGTGTTTGTATCATATGCAGGCGTTTGGGTCTGCATCGCCTGGGTCTGGAACATTGCCCCTTGGCGCGGCAACGTCTGGTTGTCGTATGTAGCTTTTGCATCTGTCTCAAATGCTAACGGCATTGTTGATGCAGTTCTGGGGTAAGAGCCTGTTTGGGAGCTGTATGCGGACGTCGATAGCCCGTACTCGTCGGTTTTGGCTTTGTTTTTTGCCCTTGGCAGCCTTTTGGAGGGCACTGGGGGGCTAATCCTCAACAGGGCAGCTTGGTTTGCGTCTTTTAGTCGAAAGACACTGCTTGGATTATAGTTTGCCATCGTCATCACCTCACGATCCAATTATAACTTTATTGCAATTATAACATGCGGCTTTGGCAATTTGCATGTGCCTATGGAAAAAAAATGCTTTGCAAATTAGCAGAAAACATGCGGATTCTTGCGTAAAAACTGTCGAAATCTGCATAGTTTTATATCACTCCAACGGTTTATGCGAAAAAAAAACTCCCGGTTAAGGGAGCGTTTTACAACTTTTTTATACATACCAGGATGAAGGTTTTATAAAGCTTTGAATCTAACTGCATCAGCGCTGGCTGGATTTACGGCTTGTATTGGGCTTTGTCCACTTGCCCCCCATCAGGGTTCAACAGCACTGCGAACACTACCAAACGGCCGTCATCAATCTGGTTTGTGCAAGTCGACAAAGTAATTATCTTGCTGTCCTTGTCTACTACAGCAGAGGATGTGATCGACGACTTCTCCCTCATCTTCGTGACTAAGCCGGTGAAGTTGTCCCCATAATCAGCCTTGCGGTAATCATACTCTGCCTCCAGGACACATATCGCAAATATTTGGTAGTAGTATACTTTGTCTTTGGTCTGCAGTATGACAAACGGGTCTTTCTCATACTCGGCTTGGATCTTGTAGTTTTTCAGCCGCCCAAACATAGTCCCGTTTTTCATGGCATGGCCATATAGGACCGAATTCTGGTCTGACAAGTCTGGCTTGTTCTTATAGTCAAGGTAAATGCTGCCTGTCGCATTGCTTGTTTTGTTGAAAGTGCGGGTCAGGTAATAGTCGTTGTCTTTGCCTTGGACTACCGGGTCTGCGATGCCTGCCCCGTCAAGAGACATCCAAAATACAAAGTCCTCATTGGAGTTTTTGAGGGTTTCGAATGGCACAACGGGCACTTTCCAGCCAATTTTTGGATCAGCGTGGGTTCCATTAGAACCACTGTTAAAAAGCGCATCGAGCGCTTCCTTCTCTATCCTAGCCTCCCGTTGGGGCAAGTATTCTTTTAGGAACATAAACCCGCTAAAGGCGAACACAAGGGCGAATACGGCTAAAGCGATCTTGTATGGAAAAGCCATTTTTGCCTTTGGCGTTGCAGTTTTTGGCTCTTTTTCCTTTTTGCTCCTCGTTTCCCTTGCCGGGCGCGCTGGCGCATCACGCCCAGATCGGCGTGATGCGCCAGCAGGAACAGGACGGCTAGCGGTTGTTGCCCTGGCTGCTTCCCTATTTTTATTTGCTATGTACTCATCATAAGCCGGCTGCCTCTCGCCACTAGAGCCTGCAGCTTGGTAAAACGGCTCTTGGCTCGCTGCTTTTCTTGGCGGCGGCGCAGAGGGCTGCGTCATCAAGAATGGAATTTGGCGGCTGTCTTTCAGACGATAGACTTTATTTGGATAGTTTTCCATAAATCATCACCTCTCAAAACACTTGCTATTATACCATAACGGAAAAGTTTTCCGAATAATTGGCTATTTGTAAATGCCTCTTGAAAAAAAACTTCTAGATTTGAATTAGCTGGAAATATACGAAATCCGGCGTTAAAAAACTGTCGAAATCTGCACTATTTGATATCGCTCCAACGGTTTATGCGAAAAAAAACTCCCGGTTAAGGGAGCGTTTTACAACTTTTTTATACATACCAGGATGAAGGTTTTATAAAGCCTTGAATCTAACTGCATCAGCGCTGGCTGGATTTATGGCTTGTATTGGGCTTTGTCCACTTGCCCCCCATCAGGGTTCAACAGCACTGCGAACACTACCAAACGGCCGTCATCAATCTGGTTTGTGCAAGTCGACAAAGTAATTATCTTGCTGTCCTTGTCTACTACAGCAGAGGATGTGATCGACGACTTCTCCCTCATCTTCGTGACTAAGCCGGTGAAGTTGTCCCCATAATCAGCCTTGCGGTAATCATACTCTGCCTCCAGGACACATATCGCAAATATTTGGTAGTAGTATACTTTGTCTTTGGTCTGCAGTATGACAAACGGGTCTTTCTCATACTCGGCTTGGATCTTGTAGTTTTTCAGCCGCCCAAACATAGTCCCGTTTTTCATGGCATGGCCATATAGGACCGAATTCTGGTCTGACAAGTCCGGCTTGTTCTTATAGTCAAGGTAAATGCTGCCTGTCGCATTGCTTTGCTTCTTGAACGTGCGGGTCAGGTAGTAGTCGTTGTCTTTGCCTTGGACTACCGGGTCTGCGATGCCCGCCCCGTCAAGAGACATCCAAAATACAAAGTCCTCGTTGGATTCTTTGAGGGTTTCGAATGGCACAACGGGCACTCCACCTCCGCCGGAGAGGCCTGGAGTGGTGATTCCCCCACTATTACCGCTACCGGGTATAAGCGATTGGATCTGCCTCTGTTCTACCTTCGCCCGCCATTGGGGTATATATTCTTTTAAGAACATGTAGCCGCTAAAGGCGAACACAAGTGAGAATACGCCCAAAGCAATCTTGTATGGAAGAGCCATTTGCACCTTTGGTTTTGCAGTTTTGGGCTCTTTTTCCTTTTTGCTCCTTGTTTCCTTTGCTGGGCGCGCCGGCTCTTCACGCCTGGAGCTGCGTGATGCGCCAGCAGGATAGGATGCAGCAACAGGACGGGCAGTGGTTGTTTCCCTGGCTGCTTCCCTATTTTTATTTGCTATGTACTCATCATAAGTCGGTTGCCTGTCGCCACTAGAGCCTGCAGCTTGGTAAAGCGGCTCTTGGCTCGCTGCTTTTCTTGGCGGCGGCGCAGAGGGCTGCGTCATTAAAAATGCAATTTGGCGCCTGTCTTTCAGACGATAGACTTTATTTGGATTGTGGTTGTCCATAAATCATCACCTCTTAAAACACTTGCTATTATATCATAACGGAAAAGTTCTTCGAGTATAAAGAAACAATTAAAATGCCATAAGCGCACTGCATGATGGAACAAACTGTATTCATATTATATTATAGCAAAATAGGCCTTTGCATGCATCATGCTGCCTTTTTTCTTTTGACATCCACTCCATTCCAACAAAAAAAGCCTATAAAATAGGCATTTAGTTGCTGCGCTTTGTTTAGGTATTTGTTGCTCTGCCAAATTGGATTTGCTTATAATTTCAAATGAAACACTTTATTTTGCGTGCTAATACTTGATCATTTTGATGATTTCTTTTTTTAAGAATTTTACGATTCTCTTTTCCAACCGGGAAATATATGACTGTGAAATCGACATCATGTCTGCAACTTCTTTTTGGGTGCGCTTTGTCTCTCCATTGACACCAAACCTCAGGTTGATTATGTACTGCTCTTGCTCCTTGAGTTTTGAAATTGCCGACTTCAAGATCAGAAGCTCGCTCTCCCTTTCGATATCGCTCATAACAGGGTTGTCATCCCCGGCGATAATATCCCCAAGCAACAGCTCGTTTCCGTCCCAGTCGATGTTCAATGGCTCGTCAAGGGATATCTCAATCTTTTGCCTGCCAATCTTGCGCAGATGCATAAGTATCTCGTTCTCTATGCATTTTGAAGCATATGTGGCTAGTTTAATATTTTTATCAGACCGGTAGGTGTTTACGCCTTTTATCAAACCTATAGTGCCGATGGAGATAAGGTCTTCCAGCACTGACGGGTTAGAATCAAACTTCCTAGCTATGTAAACCACAAGCCTCAAATTGCGCTCGATCAACGCCTGGCGCGCTTCGAGCCCGTCTTCTGTATCAAGCATCCTGATATATTCCTCTTCCTCGCTTTTAGTAAGCGGCATCGGAAGGGCATCGTATGCGTTGATGTAATTAATCCATTGGCGGGGCAGCCGCCTAGCATAAAGGCGCACACGGATCTTTTCAATTAGCGCTTTGAGAACTTTCATAGACACACCTCTCTAAAATCAGTCTTATATTGCACACCCCATCGTACTCCCAAGAGCCCGGAAGCGGGGCTCCGCAAAAGTAGGCGGGGGCTAGTATGTACTGCCCGTTTATAGCAGCCAAGTCAGCTTTGTAAACGAGCCTGTAGCTTTCTGTGCCCACTCCCGACAGCTTGGTTACGCTAAATCGGCTTTTGCGCTCATCAGGCACTTCATGGACGAAAGAGGCAAATTCTGCGTATCCGCCCACTGACGAGCAGCTTGCCCCGCTTAACTCAAGAAAAGATTTCTCCTCCAAAACCGAGATTGACGCGCCAAAGGGGGTCTTTGCCAAGTTGCCGCTATCGTCAAACAAAACTGCTCTAATTGACCTGCCTTCGCTTTTGATGTTGAAAGTGGAATATTTGGCTCCTTCTAAAGATAAAAACGATTTTCGATAAACCGTAATTGTGGCAAATGCGCCCAAGGCAGCGCCCAAAACAGAGGTGATATAGCTTGCTGGCCCAAAACCGGCAGCCAAACTCGTCGATGCAACCATTGAAAGCGCAAGGACACACCCTGCGGCTGAAAAACTGGAAACCAACATTAGCGCTGAATTAATAACTAGCTCCCTTAGAGCAATGTGCGGGGTGATGCATAGCGCCATCAATACCAAAGCGGCCAGCTTCCAGAAGGCAGTTGCATAAAAACGGTTAGCCACAACCAAAAACATATATGCTACTCCGACAAGTGCCCCAAGGCATGCCCTGGCCCACACAATTTTAATCCTGCGGGCTTTATATGCCGACAATGCAAGTATTAAGTTGCATGCAAAATTCATTGCAAACAATTCTTCCCCATAGACATATCTCATTGCACGCCCCGCAAAGTAATATACAAGTAATTAGTCCTATAATTTTGTCATAAAAGATTAAGACAGCTTATGAATTTGATTTAACAACTAATGCGCCAGCGCCTCGATATGGCTTTGGGTAAAATGAAAAAAAAGGCGGCTAGCCGCCTTGAGAGAAATCGCTTTCTTCAAAAGCATTTGTGTCTGCGCCAAGATATGACATGCAGGCAAAGTATACCATGCCTACCATAGACAACATTGCGCCGATGGCGGAATCTGCGACAGTCTGCGGCAACGCACCGGCATCAGCCAGCGCATTTGCCTGCGGTTTTTCTGCCGCTGCGGTTGTACTAGTTGGCGGCAGCTCTTGTGCCGTAGCAGGTTCATTTGAGACTATGCCCATCCAAGAAACCTTGTAGGCAGACTCGTACTCTTGGATTGAAGGCACATAACCCGCCTTGAATTCATACTTGGCAACATCCATATTTTAGCAACCTGCTTGTTTATGAAGATGCTACATCTTATGCTTCAAAACTGGTTTTTATGAGTCATTGTTATAAGGCCGCTAGGCTAGCTCTAGAGCTATCTGGGCCATTTGTGTGAATGATTTCTCCCTCACTTCTGAGGATGAAGACTCCCCAGTAGCCAGATTATCGCTTACTGTAAGTATCGCAAGAGCTTTGCCTCCAAGCCGGGCCGCATTGAAATAAAGCGCTGCAGCTTCCATCTCCACCGCAAGCACTCCCATGTCCCTCCACTTCTTCCACTCGTCAGGGTCAATTGTATAAAACACGTCGCTTGACAACACGTTGCCCACTCTCACATTCCTTTGGCTTCCCACAATTTTTTGCGACGCCTCATAAGCGGCTAATAACAAGCTAAAATCGCTAATTGGCGCATAGACACCATTTAAACGGTTTTGGCTTGTGTAAGCAGAGTTCGTGCAAGCGCCTTGTGCGAGAATAATATCTGCGACATTGATATCTTCAAGGTATGCCCCGCATGTGCCAATTCTAATAATTTTCTTTGCCTCATAGTGGTCAAACAGCTCATAGGAATATATGCCAATTGACGGCATGCCCATCCCTGACCCCATTACCGAGACGTGTTTTCCATTGTAGGAGCCCGTAAAGGCAAGCATGCCCCTCACAGAATTTACCTGTTTTGCATTTGAAAGGTATTTTTCAGCCACATGCTTAGCCCTTAGCGGGTCTCCCGGCATCAAGACCAAGTCGGCAATATCGCCTTTTTGCGCCTGGTTGTGAACAGTTGTCATTTGCTTCCTCCATTGATTCTATGTGTGTTGATTTTAGCAAAAAAAAGCCATGGGCGCAAACAAGCTGGCAGAACTGGCTAATTTGCATGTTATTTGAAAGTGGGTAGTATAAAAAAAAGTGTAGTTGCGCACAATAAACCTGTTTAATAAACAGTCTATAAGGAGCGCCAATTCATGAGTTTCAACGATTCCGATACTTTCTACAACTTGCTGGCAGCTTTTATGGAAGAGTCTAAAGTGCGCAACAAATATGAGTTTTACGCAGAGCGGGCAGAATCTGACGGTCTGTATGTGCTCAAAGATATTTTCCAGAAAACAGCAGACAACGAGAAAGAGCATGCAAAGTTATGGTATAAGGCACTAAACGACCAAGAAATATTAAGCGAGCCTGAAAACTTGATTGAGGCTGCAAAGCAAGAACACTATGAGCATGATGTGATTTACGCCAATTATGCTGCTAAAGCACTTGAAGAGGGATATATTGACATAGCCCATAAGTTTGAGATGGTAGCCCAGATAGAAAAGCTCCATGCCCAGCGTTTTGAGCAATATTTAGAGGAGTTTCGCTCTGGCACACTGTTCTCAAAGACAAATGAGACAAATTGGATTTGCACTAAATGCGGCTATGAGACAATGTCCATGGAAGCTCCGATGGTCTGCCCCATTTGCGAACACTCGAAAGGCTACTTCCAAGTCGCATACAACCAAGGGCAACAAACTAAAGGCAGCCCCACATCAAAAGCGAATAAAGGCAATTAAGGCATTAAAAAAATCTCCTTGCGCTATGTATAAGGAGATTTTTCACATGTATGCCGGATCCCAAGCATTTTTCAGAAAGGAACCGCCACGTTATGTACATGGAACACGCTTGAAAACTAAGCGTTCTAAATTAAACGCAGTTTGACTCGCCGGCGTCCTCAGCATCTGTTTCTGCTTGGATCAGCTCGTCTATTGCATCATCGATTACTTCCGCATCAGCTTCTTCTTCGGTGTCAACTGAATCAAGCTCAGCTATTAATTTGTCAATCTCAACGATAATTGGCTCATAGTCAGTTTCCTCTGCCCCTTTTTGGGACTCGTAAACTGCTTTGCCCAGATCTCTGTACAGTTTTGCAATTTGGGACTGGATCTTTTCGATTTCGATCCTCTTCTTGGCAGAGCTATAAGCTACCTCTGCTTTGCTTGAAACAGTGCTAGCTAGTTCTGAAGCTTTCTTCATAGCAATATCGGCAAATTTTCTACCTTTTCCGACAACACCTTCCACTTTGTCTTTCATTTCATCACTCATCGGCAATTGCTCCTTGTTATTTTTTTGATTATAACACAACAAGAGCAAAGAAAAATTGAGATCATTTTTTTTAATCTATTTTTAGCAGTATATTTAATCCGTTTTCTACAATAATAAATCCAGAAAGAAAAATTATGAGGATGGCAGATGGGCAACAAGTTAAGAACAGCTATTGCTGTACTGATGGCGTTTTCGCCAGCACTGCTCATTTTCTCCATTTACAAAACATCATGGGTCATTCCATCAATGGCATTCATGAGCTTCGCAACAATTGGGTTATTTGCAATTGCCCAAAAGATGAATAACTACTCATATGAAAGCGTTCCTTTCAAGGAAGAGAGCGAAAGGGAGACCAATACAGTGAAAGACGATATCACTTTTGAATCAGTAGCCGGTGTCGAGGAAATCAAAGAAGAAATTGAGGAAGTGGCTGATTTCTTAAAGAATCCCAACAAGTACAAGGTGTTTGGGGCAAAAATACCAAAAGGCATACTTTTTTATGGCCCTCCTGGAACAGGCAAAACGCTTATTGCAAGAGCTTTGGCAAATGAGACTGAATCAAACTTCATTTACGCAAGCGGTTCTGAATTTATAGAAAAGTTTGTAGGCGTGGGAGCAAGCAGGGTGCGCTCAATATTTGAACGAGCCCAAAAGAGATGCCCATGCATTGTGTTTATCGATGAGATAGACGCTATAGGAGTCTCAAGAAACACAGACAACAACTCAGAGCGGGACCAGACCCTCAACCAGCTGCTAATCGAGCTGGACGGGTTCAACCAAAACGAAGGGGTTGTTGTAATCGCGGCTACCAACCGCCTTGACATGCTTGATGACGCATTGCTGCGTCCTGGCAGGTTTGATAGGCAAATTTATGTAGGCAACCCCTGCCTTAATGCCAGGGAAAAGATCTTGCAAGTCCACCTAGTGGGCAAACCAGTAGCTAAAAATGTAGATGTGAGAAAGATCGCCAGCAAAACTGGCGGAATGAGCGGCGCGCATTTAGCGAACATTATCAACGAAGCTGCGTTGATAGCAATCAAAAAGAAAAAGAAGACTATCGCCCAAGAAGATTTTGATGAAGCTATAGTCAAGACAAGCGCTGGGTTGAAGAACTCTAACATGCTTTTGTCTGAAAAGGAAAAGCAAAGCATCTCCTACCATGAGTCAGGGCATGCAATTGCCGAATGTTTCTTCAATGGCAAGATGCCTGACAGGCTGACTATTGTCCCCCATGGCGCAGCATTGGGCTTTATGATGGTGGATGGGGGCGAAGACAAGATGCTTCTCGCCCAAGAAGACTTGGAGAAACGTATATGCGTTCTTCTTGCAGGCAGAGCCTCAGAGGAGCTGGTGTTCTCTGAGCTGACTACCGGAGCGCAAAATGATTTGCAAAAAGCTAACCAGCTAGCCAACCAGATGGTTTGCGATTTTGGGATGAGCAGATACAAAAACAGGGTTTTCAACAGGCAAATGGATGCGTTTATGAGCAAGGAGATAAATGAGGAAATCACTGCAATCCTTGATTCTTGCTACAATAAAACCTTGGAGATGCTTTCAATCAACTTTGAGATGCTTGAAAAACTCGCACGAGAACTTCGGGAAAAAGAATTGATAAAGCGGCCAGAAATCGAGAAAGTGCTCGAGGGCTTCAGCATTACTGCTGCTGCAGAGTAGGCGACAATCCGCTCCAGCACAAACAAGTTGCTTGATATTGATGGCTCCACTATTAATAATTAACTGCGAAAAAAAAGCCGCTCCGCTCTAAGGGGCGGTTTTTTACACGCTTGCTTTCATATCCATTAATCTATGCCAAAAGCTATTTCATCAGATAATTAATTTAATAAAATCCTTCTTTGCACATTGGTGCCGATCCTTCCTCTAAAACTCCGTGTTTACGTTAAAAAAGTCTTTGTATCTCAATGATTTCGGATTTTGAAATGCAAAATTTATAAAAGCCTCCACCTTTTCCAACAAATCTTTTGGTGGTTAGTTACAAAAGAAAACAAGTTCAAATAATTTTGAATATCACCTCTATTGAAACCATAAGTATCTAAGATTTTTTTAGAATGTCATGAGCACGATTTGCTGGATTCATAGGGTTTTTTTGCATCTGGCAGTCTTTTTAGATCCGTTGAGTTGTATGCTTTTCAGGCTCAATTCCTTGATAAGCTTATTGTAGGCAGCTTCTTGATCGTGGACAAGTGTTGAATTAGGCTTGATGTGGTTTTAAATGAAAGACAAAGTGTCCTCGACATAGGGTACACTACCATATTCTACGCTGTCCAATACGGTAAGTCGGATCTTGAGGCTTGTTTTCCATGCCACTATACCTGGCTAAAATGATACAAAAAAAAATGGCATCTTTTTGCTTCATTAAATGCCATAATCAAGTTCTTGTACTTTTTGGGGCTGTTGCATGCTATTTTATATTTGCACAACAGCCCCACTATTTTTGGTGAGCCCTATTTGGAATTATCTTTTTTTGGAATCAGCAAAACGGTTGTCGTTGTTTTGCCTGCTGCCGCTATTCTGCCCAGTGGCATTGTTGCTCTGCCTAGAAGCCCGCCTGCTCCTGGAACGGGAGCCAGAGCCGTAAAAGTCTCTGAAACCGTCGTTTTTAGGTCTTTTGTCTGCTTGCTCAGAGCGGTTCCTATCAGGATTGGAGCGTTGCCTATTGGCGCCAGATCCCTCCCTGGATGGATAGGAATCCCTTGCTTGTTTCCTGGCAGTGTCTACAGATGGGGTGTCGCCATATATTTGCGCTGCACGCCTCTCTGCCCTGCTGACAGCGTCAGATTGCCTATTGCCACCTCTGGGAGTGTATTCAGACCTGTCGGATGCGCCTCTTGACCGCGATCGTGAGCGGCTGCCCGATGAGCGTGAAGATCCCCTAGAGCGGGAGCGGGACCTATCCTCAGCAGCGGCCAGCGCCACAAGATCCCTTTGTTCTTGGTCTATGGCTATTGGGATGATATTAGCCTTTGTCGACTTGATTATATTCAAAAGTTTCGAGCGGTCTTTCGAATAGATCAGTGTAAATGACTTGCCAGTATTGTTTGCCCTGCCTGTCCTGCCAACACGGTGGATATAGCTGTCCACATCATCAGGGATGTCGTAGTTGACCACCGCGTCGATTCCATACACGTCAAGGCCTCTTGAGGCTACGTCAGTGGCTACAAGGTATCGCAACTGTTTGTTGCGGAATTTTTTCATAACCCGTTCTCTTTGGGTTTGCTTCAAATCACCGTGAAGCGCATCTGCTTGGTAGCCATTGTCTAAAAGCTCGTCAGCCAATTCGTCTGCCATGATTTTTGTGGCCGTGAAAATCAGGCATGAATCGAAGTTGTTTTCTTCGAGCAATGAAAGCAATGCATCCATTTTGCCATTGCGCTTGACTTCAGAGTAGTATTGCTCTACAGCTTCAACTGTCCTGGTATCTTGTGCAATTGTCACCCATTCCGGGTCTACTTGGTACCGGTCGGCGATCTTTTGGACTTCTTTTGACAACGTCGCCGAGAATAGAGCCGTTTGCCTTTCTTGGGGCACAAAGCTCATAATATCGTCTATTTCATCGATAAAGCCCATATCCAATATGCGGTCTGCCTCGTCAAGGATAACCATTTTCAAGCCATCAAACCTTGCCGTGCGCCTGTCAAGATGGTCGAGCATCCTGCCTGGCGTAGCGACAACGATTTGTGGTTTCTTTTTGAGCGTATCAATTTGGCGATACATGGAATCGCCTCCATAAATGTTTACGAGCTTGACTCCGGGCATGAATGTAGTCAGCTCCCTAAACACAGCCGTAGTCTGAATCGCCAACTCTCTTGTGGGGCAAAGGACGAGAATTTGGATCCTAGTGTCTTTCAGATCCAGCGCTTCAAGCGCAGGTATCGCGAAGGCTGCTGTTTTGCCTGTCCCTGTCGGAGCTTCGACAAGCAAGTCTTTTTTATCCAGCATTGGCTGTATAGCTGCTCCTTGAACTGGTGTCGGGTTTGTGAAACCCAGCTTGTCCAACGCCCTCATGATCGAAGGCGACAAGTTAAAATCTTGGAAATTTTCTGCCATTTTCTTCTTTTTATTCCTCACAATTATTGTTTTCGTTTAGCAAATCCGACGCGCGCTTCGCGAGGTTATTTCACCAAAAAATTTCTAAGCTCTTAACTTGGGCATACAAAAAGAGCCTTCTCTCCAAGGCGAAGCAAACAACACTACACATGGCTATCTTAACCTCTCAAAACGCAATAGGCTAAGAAGACATGCTAGGCTTCGCCGCTTGATAAAGGCTCTTGCCAACATTATCTTGCCGGCTTTGCCGGCTTCCAGCTCATTCCACTTGTGGCTGGTCACATTGCATTTTTGAGAAAGGTCCCGCCTACAACAAAGGCGGGCGGCTGCAATTTGCGCATACTATTAATTGAAGTTATCAGGGGCGCCTGGCGGGCGGCTAGTGCGCATTGGGCAGCCGGACAATGGCGAGCGCTTTCCTTCAGCACTCTATTCCAAGCCGCTTTTTGTTGTTAGCAACAATTGCGGCGCATGTGTGTCCGGTTGCAACAGATGTGCCCACTTTTGGGCTATCTGTCAACGTAAAATTTGCAACATTTCCATTATATCAGATAATTGCTATTTGTAAAGAAAAATCTCTAACACTTGCGATACTTTGTGGATCAGTAAATTCCCAAAGTAAGTTCCACAGTGGAAAACCGGGTGGCGTTTAGTCTGGGACGGCAAATGATGTAAATTTTAGCAGCCTGGAAAATTGGAAATTCCAAACGAATTGTCCGGATTCCAAGCGCCGATCTTTGCATATCCCGAGCATGCATCCGACCTGCCCAGCCTGAAATCAAGCTAAACGGTAAAGAGCATTGCATGCTGCTTAGAGGATGTTTAGTATCTCCTCAAAAGAACTGAAATAAATGACAATACAAACATTTGGCAAAATGTGCTCAAGCGCCTTTCGCAAACCTTCCACAGCCTCCGGCAATTATCAGCCCATCCGAATGA
>WRIE01000035.1 GCA_009782875.1 Eubacteriaceae bacterium
AGGGGAGAGCTTTGCACACACAATAAAAGGGCTGGTTGACGCGAAAGTCGAGGTTGTCAAGCGCAACGAGGCCCATATGTTCATAGTGCTTCCCAAAAGATGGGTTGTTGAAAGATCATTCGGATGGGCTGACAATTGCCGGAGGCTATGGAAGGTTTGCGAAAGGCGCTTGGGCACATTTTGCCAAATGTTTGTAATTTCATTCATTTCAGTTCTTTTGAGGAGATACTAAACATCCTCTTAGAGTTCCTCTTTGATGGACATTATGTGCTCTAATGAAAGCTTGGATACTCTTAAGATAATGTCGATGCCAATCCCCTCTACAAGCATATTCTTGACAATTTCTTCTATGCCTTCTTTGATGCCTTCTTTCCTGCCTTCTTTCCTGCCTCTTTCCAAGGTTTCCCTAACACTATAATTCTCAAATTGGCTAAACATTTCTGCAAGGTTCCCTTCCACGGCTATTTTACGAAATTCCTGCCTTTGCTCTTTTGGCAAATCAAGCTTTGCAAGAAAGACCTCAATGACTTCTCCCATGAGTTCGGTTAAATGCTTCGGAGTTTTACTTTGTATACTATTAAAAAATTCATCGGGAATATCATCGAACATCGAAAAATCATCTGGGCTTTTTAGTTTATCTATCAATAAAAATAGCGCTAAAATATTATTTTTCTCTAGCAGGTCTTCTTTGGTGTAGTCATAGGCTGCAACCAGCAAATATTCGAATTTCGGGATATAAGCCTCGAATATCCCGTTTAAATAAACCTTGTCAAAATAGTTCGTTTGGGAAGTCCATTTGCTATCCCCAGTATAGTATACGATAGGCAAAATAGGGGGATACCTAAAACTCTTGCGTTTTGTTGCGCCTTGATCTATGGCTTCCTGCTCTAGCTCAAACTCATTCCAGATGAGAACCACATTTTGCAAGATACGGAAAGCCATACGGAAATCAACCTTTTGCTGGCGCTCTACCAGCCCTACAACAAACATCGGCTCTCTGGTTTTTTATATTGATCCTCTTGACGGTGTCGCTGTCCCGGCCCATTGCAACAAACCTTTCAGACATGTCCTCGATATCTTCAGGCTCACATTGCCAAAAATTTCAATTTGCACAAAGTCTTTGAGAAATTGGGCAAATAGGTCCCGGTTTCCCAACACAGTCTTGAAGCCTTGGTCTCTTGTATTCCTAAGCAAGTTTAGCATAAAATCTTCCTGATAACAAATTGCTTTGATTGGCAAAGCAAATGTTTGTTTTTGGCCATTATACCCGGATAAATGTTCGTTTGCAATGGCTTGCCGCTGGAAAACTTGGTCCGCGGATCATTTTTGCTGCCTCATAAAAGGGCTAGATTGCGCTGCCAAACGTATGAAAAAGGGCTGCATTGAGCAGCCCTGGCTAGTTGGTTTGTAAAAAAGTGTTTAGTGATTATTCAGCCAAGTTCACTGAGCCTTGGTCCATAGCGACAACTTTGCCGCCTTTTACGTAAATGCCAAACATCTCGCTGTCTGCAAGGTCATCAAGGACAACCCCTTCCTCGCCGATATCAGGGGGAGTCGGGAATGCGAAGTAACACAACACAAAGTCGGCGTCCAGTGAGCCAATATCCAAATCTTCCGCTGCGGGCCAGTCGGCGAATTCTTGCTTATAGGCTCCGGCATACTCTCCATCAGAAGTGCTTTCGACGAAAGATGGGAAAATATCAGACATTGTGTAGATCCAGTCCGAATCTTGGTCATAGTCGAGGAACTTTGCTCTGGCTGCCGCAGCGTCATCGCCAATTTTGATACCCCTAAGGCCGGTGATCTCAGCCCTGGTCCAAACCATCCATATGACTCTGCCTTTTACTTCTTTGTCAGCGTCGGTAAGCTTTGATGCATCATCATCGTAGTAGATTGTCCAGTCAGGATTCTGCGGGTCATTTTCAAATTCGCTGTCAAATGACAATGACTCATATTGGATCTGGATGATGAGGTCATCATATTCCATGCTGATGCATGCAGGCTCAGACTCGCCAGCGAAAAAACCGTTGCCGAAATGCTTGGGCTCCCCATACTTCTCTATCATCTCATTGTAGGATGCCGCCTTATGCAGGATTTCCCCGTATTTCAGAATTTCTTTTCCATTGCTTTCCGGTTTTTCAACCACTGTCCCGCCATTGTTGCTTCCGCCTCCGCAAGCTGCCAAAAACATGCTTGCAACGAGCATAAACACAGCTAGCGAAATTAATTTTTTCTTCATCAAAAATCCCCGTTATTACATTTTTTAAGTATCTTTTAGCTTTTAGTGAAAACATTTTGATTATAAGCCATTAACGATTTGCAAACAAGACGGGAGCTGCATAATCTTGGATTTTTATTGAAATTAGATTAATTTACCTTTTAGTGCAGTAAAACTCAGGCAACAATTCCGATGCAATGTCACCTTCCTGAATGATTGTGGACTCTATAAACCAGCTATTAATCCTGCATTTCATGCGAGGCATGGATAGCATTCCAATCTCGAGCCATGAATGCCTGTTAATTTATAACAATTGTGCTTTTGACTCACTCTTTTATTTGTGGACAGGAAATGTTGAAATTTGTTGTCAAAATTTGCGTTTAGATAGCAGGCAAGCAACATGCCCCGTGAACTTGGTTGGACAGGTTGCCATGTTATATAATGGTACAATCAAAACAGCGAGGTTTACTTTATGGAATTTGTTCTTGGCAAAGAATATGCGGGATTTACACTCACTGAAACGTGGGAAGCAAAGGAAATCAACTCCATTGCGTTCTACTTTGAGCATACCGCCACAAAAGCCCGGCTTTTATATTTAAAAAACAACGATGACAATAAAGTCTTTTCAATAGGATTTAGGACCCCTCCAGTGGATTTATGCGGGACACCCCATATCCTGGAGCATAGTGTCTTGTGCGGCTCAGACAAATATAGGCTCAAGGAGCCTTTTATCGAGCTGGTGCGCAGCTCTATGAGCACATTCATCAATGCGATGACGTTCCCTGACAAAACTGTGTACCCTGTAGCTAGCCAAAATGAGGCGGATTTGCACAACTTGGCTGATGTATACCTGGATGCGGTTTTCAACCCATTAATGCTTGGGGACAAGTACGCTTTCCTCCAGGAAGGATGGCATTACCATTTAGAGGATATAAACGGTCCTTTGACCATAAACGGGGTGGTCTACAGCGAGATGAAAGGCGCATACTCATCCCCTGACAATGTCTTGGAGCAGGCGTGCATGGTATCCTTGTATCCAGACACCTGCTACTCAATGGACTCGGGAGGGAACCCGGAGTTTATTCCCAGCCTTACTTATGAAAAATATGTGGAATTTTACAATAACCATTACCACCCTTCAAACTCCTATATTTACCTGTACGGGGATATGGACCCCATTGGCTTCTTTGAACAAATAGGGGGGTTCTTGGAAGGGTACGGGGCAATTGATGTATCGGCCACAATGCCAGGGCTGCAAGGAGATTTTGAGGAAAGGCGCTTTGCAAAGGAAGTGTACAATGCCTCAAAGGAGGAGGATTCCTCGTATTTCGCAATCAACTACAAGATTGGAGGGGCTTTGGACACAGAGCTTGCATACGCCTTCAACGTGTTGGAAGGGATCTTGATGGACACTGACTCCTCTCCGCTAAAAAAAGCCCTTATCGACTCGGGGATCGCCAGCGAGTATGTGTCATCCTACACCACAAGCTTGCTCGAGCCTTGCTTTTCAATAATCGCCAAAAACGCGAAGTCAGGGGCTGTTGATGTTTTTGCCCAGGTCGTAGCATCGACCCTAGAGGACCTTGCCAAAAACGGCATAGACACAGATTTGATCACAAGCTCTTTAAACGGGTTTGAGTTTGACTTGCGGGAAGCTGACAGCGGCACTTACCCTAAAGGGCTTGTTTTCCTTTTTGACATCATGGATAGTTGGCTGTATGGGGGCAACCCGACAAAACACTTGGCATATGAGGGCTGCCTTGAGCGCTTGCGCGAAAACGAGAATAGCGCCTACTACCAAGATTTGATAGCCAAATGGCTTTTAGGAAACAAGAACAGCTCGGTGGTTGAGCTTGCTCCGAAGCCAGGCCTGGATGAAGAGCGCGCCGGGGCGTTAGCCGCCCTTCTGGCAGAGAAAAAGGCTTCGACCGGCCATGGAGGGCTGGTGGCTATGGAGGACCAGACCCGGTGGCTGATGGAGAGGCAACTAACCCCTGACAGCAGGGAGGCTAAAGACAAAATACCTGTGTTGCCACTCAGCAAGATTGCTGCAAATGTGCCTTGCCCTGACTTTGATTTGTCATTTTACTCCTCGTCGAGAATATTCACCCATAACGCGCCTGCGAGGGGCATTGCATATTTGGACTTGTACTTCCCGATGGATATCAGCTGCGGCGAGGATGTGTCCCGCTTGGAGCTGGCCACAATGATTTTAGGCACTTACGCAACAGCCAATTTTTCAGAAGAAGAGCTGGCTAAACAGCTTGGCATATATATCGGGGATTTGGCGTTTGTTGTAACCTCATTTTCTGATGTGCAAAACGAAGGCAAGTTTGACGCCAAGTTTGGATTGCGCATCAAAGCGCTCTCAAAGAATGTCTCAAAGATAGAGGAGTTTTCAGTGGAGATTTTGACTTCCACGAAAATCGATAACGCAACAAGGCTTCTAGTGACAATAAACGAGGAGATTTCACGGTTTGAATCCAAAATACTCACCCATGCCCATGGCTTGGCTGCTGGGCGCATAGACGCTTACATGAGCGGGAAAGGCGTATTTGACGACTGGCACAACGGCATTTCCTACTACAACTACCTGGCAGCATTTGCCAAGAGCATTGAAGATGGTGTTGGGGATATCGAGATTGCCAAGCTGTCGGCTGTAGTCGGCAAGCTTGCAAAGATGGCCCCGGATGCGCTTATCGCCGGGGAAACGGATGACTTGCCGGCTATCGACGCGGCAGCTAAGGCAATAATAAGCAAGATGGGCACAGGGCTTGTCGGGGAGGGGTCCTTGGATATCTTCGAGCCTATGGGCGAGTTGAACGAGGCTATTGTGACAGACAGCTTAGTCAACTACGTGGGCGCTGGAACTAATTATAGAAAGATCGGGCTTGCATATACGCCAAAGTTGCAGGTATTGAAAAACATGCTGTCCAGCGGCTATTTGTGGGAAAAGGTGCGGATGATTGGAGGGGCTTACGGGGCGTTTGTATTGATCGAGAAAAATGGGGTGTTTACTTTGGTTTCTTACCGGGACCCAAAGATAAAAGAGACTTTGGAGACATATAACGGGATTGAAGAGCATTTGCGCAGGGGTGAATTGGCTGCCCCAGATGTGGAAAAGCTGGTAATCAGCACAATCGCAAAGATCGACGCTCCCCTTCCGATATATTCAATGGCTAGAAGGATGCTTTCTGACTATTACTGCAACGAGACTTGGCAAGGGCGAATGGATGAAAGGCAGGCTATCTTGTCAACATCATCCAAAGACTTGCAAAGCTTGGCAGAATGGGTCAGCATCGCCTTGTCGAAAAGCGCCATTTGCGTAGTGGGCAACGAGGCATCTATCCGCTCATCAGCGTCAATCTTCTCCACATTGGTGGAGTTTGGGGTGGAGTAGGGCTACTAGCAATTTTGTGAGGTTGCCAATTATGGGATATTCAAAAGAGAACAAACAGGGCAGCAGTTTTGCCCTTTGCAGGCTATTGACTGGCCTTGCCCTTGGGATAATTCTGGCCTTCAATTTTGCCAGCGCCGCATGCGGGGCAAACGAGTTTGACTATAGCAACTATGGCGATATAGGCATTTACGTCATTGAAACCAGGACTGGAACAGTCTTGGTGGAAACCAACGCGGATAAAAGGTATGCCCCGGCAAGCACGATAAAGCTGTTGACAGCCCTTGTGGCCCTTGACCATTTAGGGCGCCTTGATAAAATTGTAATTGGGGAAGACATGCTTGCCCTAGTGGAAAAGGACTCTTCGCTTGCAGGCCTTGTGGCGGGGGAAGAGCTGACAATAGGGGATTTGCTTTATGGGATGATGTTGCCCTCTGGGAATGATGCTGCGATATCTATGGGCGTGGAATGCGGGCGGGTTATCCTTGGAGATGGGGGCGCTGATGCCAGCCAGGCGATAGTTGCCTTTGTGGAGAAAATGAATGAAAAGGCGGTTTCCTTCGGCATGGTCAACTCGAACTTTGTCAACCCTGATGGATACCCAAAAGACGGGCAGTACTCCACAGCCAGGGACCTGGCAAAACTTGCCTTGAAAGCTGATGCCAACCTTCTGGTTTCAAGGATAGTAAAGACAAAGGAGTACAGGCTCACCACCAACAAAGGCGACAAGGTTTGGCGCAACAGCAACATGCTGCTCCATGAGATGACAGCCCCACGAGACTCGGAACCTGTGGCCAACACCAGTTTCAACCCGGCAGCCAACGGCATGAAAACCGGCTCTGCCGGAGGTTCCGGGGGCAGGTCGTTTATTTTCACTGCCCAGTTGGAAACGATGAGCCTTGCAGGCGCTATAATGCATGTGACGGCTGATATGGCTGAATCAATATTTACAAGCGCAAACGCCGCTTGCGATTTCGCTTTTTCAAATTACCAAGTGATGAATATTATCGCAGAAGGCAAGAACTCTATCTTGGTGAAAGTCTCCAACAGGTCCTTGCTGTCCCGCGCCAATATCGAGTTGTTCGCCTCCAATGCCGGGTTTGGCTGCTACCCAAAAGATTTGGACCCCAGCCAGCTGGTGGCAAAAATAACTCCAAACCCAATATTTGCAGAGATTGGCGATGATGGGGCTTTGTCGCTCCACTGCGATATCATCGCCGGCAATAAGCTAGCAGACGTGGGATTTTATTCACCAGGCGGGGAATTGGTCGCGACTATCGCATTTATTGCCGCAGACAATTACTCCAAGTGGGATTATGCCGACACATTGGCTTGTGTGCTTGCAACCGGGGCATTTGGGCTGGCAGCTTCCACTGCGGCATTCAAGCAAAGAAAAAGAGCTTCATTTAGCGGGAAGCGTTTTTAGCTTTGCCTGCAAACAGATTAAAATATTATGCAGTTTTTGCACTGCTTACTGAGAGGACACGCCAGATGATCTCCCGCTATTGCTACAGGAGATCTTAAGAGGCGTGGTTAGATAAGAAACATATGCTCAAAAGAACATGCCATGACCTTGAGTTTGACTTTGTCCGTGAACGAATAGCAAGTTATTCGCACATCCAGTCTGCCAGGGAACAGATAATGGAGATGGATGAGTTGGGGAGCTACGGGAAAATCGCCATAAGCCTGGATTTAGTGGAATCTGCTTATGAGCACTGCATGAAGAACGGGCGCTTGCCCTTGTACGGCTACGATGAAGTCAGGGAGCTTTTAGGCTATCTGAAAAAAGGGGGCCGCCTCGATTGCGCTTCCTTGCTTGCTTGCGCTAGCTCCATCAAGATGGCAAATGACGTGAAACGGCACATAGAAAGCCCAAAAGAGCCGGTAGAAGCTCTTTTGGGCTACTCTGCAAGGCTCCTGGCCCCGCTTGGGCTAGGCCAGGAGATAACCGCAAAGATCATTTCGGACTCTGAGGTGGCTGATGACGCCTCTAGGGAGCTGTTTGCAGTCAGGAGCCGAATAAGGGCGGTCAATGCGTCTATCAGGGACAAGCTGGCGTCAATAATCAGCAGCCAAGAGTCTAGAAAGCTTTTGCAGGACAATATAGTGACAGTCAGGAGCGGCAGGTTTGTCGTGCCGGTTAAAAGCGAGAACAAAAACAAGTTGGGGGGAATTGTCCATGACACATCCTCCAGCGGCCAGACTATTTTTGTGGAGCCGACAGCGGTTTTTGAGATGAACAACCAGCTGGCTTCATTGCGCTCTGAAGAAGCGCGTGAAGTTGAGCGGATTTTGGCGGAATTGTCGGGAAAAATCTTGGCAAGCGCCTTTGAGATACAAGAGTCGGAGCATTGCCTGATAGAGCTTGATTTCCTCTTTGCCAAAGCCCAATATGCATTTGACAACAACCATTCAAAACCACAGCTGTCAATCGGGCAAACTCTTCGCCTGTCCCAGGCGCGCCACCCGATGATCCCCGCAGGCAAGGTTGTGGCAATTGACTTGGAGATCGGCGGGCCCTATAGGCAGCTGGTGGTCACAGGACCAAACACAGGCGGCAAAACAGTCGCCTTAAAGACTGCCGGGCTATGCGCTTTGATGGCCCAGTGCGGCTTGTTCATACCTGCCGCACCTGGGAGCGTTGTCGGGATTTTTGACGCTGTGTTTACCGACATTGGGGACGAGCAGAGCATATCCCAGTCCCTTAGCACATTTTCCTCGCATATGACCAACATTGTGGCGATACTGCAGGCTATGACGCCGGCCAGCCTGGTGTTGCTGGACGAGGTTGGGGCGGGCACTGACCCTGTGGAAGGGGCTGCGCTGGCATATGCGATACTTAATGAGCTCAACGAGTCTGGCGCGCTGTCATTTGCCACTACCCATTACAGCGAAATTAAAAGGTATGCCTTCAGCGCTGACGGGGTGCAAAATGCCAGCATGGAATTCGACCCAGTGTCGCTGCAGCCCACATTCAAGTTGGTGATGGGGATACCTGGCCGCTCCAATGCCATTGAGATATCCAGAAGACTGGGTTTGCCGGACCATGTGGTGGATTTGGCCTCATCGGCTATGGGAGAGAATTTCTTGGCTTTTGAGGAGCTGATCGGAGAGCTTGACGAGAAGCTGAAGGGCGCAAGGGATTCCTATGAAGCTGCCCAGGCGGCGGAAAAGCAAGCGAAGTTGCAAACAGCTGCAATCAGGGAGGATCTGGAGGCTCTAGCCAAGGCTAGGGACTCAGTCAAGACTAGGGCCGCAGCGGAAGCAAGGAAGGTAGTGGCAGACGCCAAAGACGCTGCTGCGCTGATTTTAAAGAAAGCCGCCAGCGCTGCGGCTTCAAGGGAAATTTTAATGGCGCGGGAAGAGATTTCGTTGGTGTCCAGCGAAATTGAGGAGCTTGTCGCAGACTTTGCGCCAAAAGCGAATTTGGCCCAGGCGATTGCCGCTCCAAGAGTGTTGGATTATACCCCTGTTCCCGGGGATGATGTGTATATAGACGGTGTAGGCTCCAGCATCAATGCTTACGTTATAAGCGTTGACGGGGAGATGGCGCTTGTGCAAGCAGGCGCTTTGAGGATGCAGGTTGCCGCATCAAGGCTTGCTCCAAAAGAGCCTGCAGCCGGGGAGGGCAAAAACCGGGTTTCTTTTAAGAACACAAAATCAAGGGACATCTCCCCGTCGCTGAGCATAAGGGGAAAAAATGTGCTGGATGCCCAGCTGGAAGTAGAGAAATACTTGGATGACGCTTCCCTTGCATCGCTGAAAATTGTTACCATAATACATGGCAAGGGAACTGGCACGCTTCGAAAAGAAGTTGAGCGCATCCTTGACGACCACCCGTTGGTGGAAAAGTACCGGATAGGCGAGATTGGCGAAGGCGGGGAAGGCGCGACAATTGTTTATCTGGCATAATGAAAATGCGCAATTTAGACATAGGGATTGAAAAGGCCACAAGCTAAATGCCAGAGAGCTTTGGGCTGGACACTGACTCAAAGCCTTGCCGATATGCAACCTTGAGAATATGCAATTTTGCCCTTGCTTTTGTTTTTGGCAATGCAGGAGCAGCTTGTGCAAAATATTTGCCAAGCTCGTTCAACTTAGCAGGCATTTTTGTTTGCCCGCATTTTATCGAACAAGAAAATGGCGAAATTCTCCTTGGGGGATTTTGCGCCAAGATATGGATGGTGAATATATATGTCAACGAGAAATGAACAATTTTGTGGCAACTGCGGCAAAAAAGCGCTTAGTTCCAACAAGTACTGCGTCTATTGCGGAAAACCTTACCAACAGCGACAGCCTGCCCCCCCGCGCAAGCTTACCCGCTGCCCCAATTGCAGGACAAACAGGGTTTTTTCTGCAAAGTTCTGCCATTCCTGTGGATTCGATTATGAAGCGGAGGAAGCTTCAAGGGTAGAGACAGCCAAAACAGGCAACCAAGCCTTGCTGCCGTTTTGCCGGAACTGCGGGAAAGAGCTTGCCACAAACGCGGTATTCTGCCCTGCATGCGGAACCAAAACCCCGCACCCGCAAAATGCTCCTAGATACCGCACCAGCGAGCCTCCTGACATGGGCATGCCAGTGCCCCGCGCAAGGCCTATTTCGCCTTCTCCACAGCAACAATATATGCCTCCAAGTTATCCACAGCCAGTTGTGCCGCCGGCAGCGCCCCAACTGGCGCTGACATGCAGTTATTGCGGCAAACCATTAAGGGCGGGCGCGAAATTTTGTGTTGTGTGCGGAGCTTCCAGTGAAAAGCTTGATGTGCAAGAGGCTTCCAGGATGTTTTCTGAATATCCAGCCTCGCCAGCAGAGGGCAGCGCAGACCCTATCACTTTGGTCCTGGCTGACAGGACATGCTTGAATTGCGGCAACCCGATAACAAACTCCAACGCCAGGTTCTGCACCAAGTGCGGCACAACCCTCGAGGAGGGCGACCATACATCCTATGATGGGGCTTTTGCGCCTCTTGCGCATTTTGACGGCCTTGAGGACGAGGTTGACATGGCTATATCTGAAATTGCACGCAACTACCCTATTACGGAGCCTGTTGACCATACGCACACACAAAACGGGAACGGCCCTGGGGCGGCAGATATGCCGGCCAGCCAGCAATCGCCAGATGATGTAGAGGGCAACGACATGTGGCTTAATGGGGAAATGGATTTAGCGGACGAGATAGTCTTGGAGCTGCCTGATGATGGCGGGAGCGTGCAAGCAAGTATAGAGAGCCAATACATGGCAGAGCCAACTGGGGCACAGGAGCCTTATCCTGACGGCGCTATTGGTTTGCCGGATATCGAAATCCAGCAGACCACAGAAGATGAAGTCCAAAGCAGCGCACAACAATCCCAAATCCAGGAAGAACGCGACGACCTTGGAGATCTTCTGGACAAGATCATTGACGGAGATAGCGAAGGAGGGGAATAGAGCATCCCAAGCGCTATTATGCAATTTGCCAATGCCGGCTTTTGGATCCAGTTTTTGCCCAAGAGCCAGTCTTTTATATCTTTTGTGGGATTGCCATGGACCATGGCGGAAGCCCCAGGAATCAGGGCATTGCGGCTACGGCATTGTTGGCGGGAGGAACGCGCCACGCCTTGGTTTGTTATTGCATGCTTGGCGCGCTGTCCATGGCCGGCAAAGCGGGTTGGATCTTCCCTTTTAGCAGGAAAAAACAGTAGTTCAAAGCCTGTGTGCTTTAAGCTGCTGTTTTTGATTGGATTGCAGGAAGAAAAGGGCAAGGCCTTTGAGCTAACCTGCTAGCAAGTAGCGCAAACTGTCCCTGTGGGGCATGCAAGGTTGATATTCGCAGAAGCTGACGCCAGGCGTTTTATTGTCACTGCCACATTCTGCACCCGCATGTCAAGGGTCTGCAAGTTTGAGCTGCCAACAGCAAAGAAGGAAAGGTCAAGGCAGATGCTTGTGTCACTGGCAAGATTAGCCATGCACCCCCCTCTAAGGACTCCCCAGTCAGGGCTGTGGCGGGAAGCCACATTCGACTTGCTGGCAAGCATAGGCATATCGCCGCTTCCATCGCGGCTCGGGTAGCATAGCACTGCGCCTACATTCATCACATCGATCTTGTCGACTTGCCTGTCAAAGGAAAAGTTGTAGGAAAGCTCATACAAGCCGCTGGCTAGTATGTAGTAAATGCCTCTGTCAGGGTAATAGGAGACAATCCCGGAATAGTTCATTTCCTCAACAAGAGGTCCGCTGACCCGGAGCCAAATGGACGACTCGGGGCTTCTGGGGACAACCCCTCCAGCATTCAGCGTCATAAACCCTGCCACAGCGCAATTTGATGGGGCCGGCTCGCAAAAACCTGCCCCAGAGCTTGCCAAATCTGTGCACGCGTTGGTAAAATCATATATTTTATCGTAATCGCAATTAAACTCCATAGGCAACCACATCCAATAATTAGTTGCTATATATTTATTCACTGGCCTATGACATCTGAACTATGACTTTGGTTTACTGGCTGATTTTATGCTAGGCTGTTTGAAACATGGGATTCAGAAGTGTCGGCTGATGAAAACAACCCCAAGTGGGAAAACTTGCGGTAGAGTCTAATGCTTTTCAAGTTGGACAGGATTCTACGCCTGGAAGTCAGGGCTTTGCCTGTTGAGTACAGCTGCATCAGAAAATCAGCTTCCTCTTTTGATATCAAGTGGAAGCGCCTCTGTTGCACGTTCCGCACAAAGTATATGCTCTCATCGGGAGCTTTAAGGAGATCTAGGTTGCCAAGGCGCATTGCGTCCTCCCAAATATTAATTTTCTTGTTGACTTATTAGCCATAATTAACTATTTTGTAATCCAATGATAGATAAGAATATCTAAAAAGTCAATGTGAAATTGGATTTGTCATGGTATTTTAACAATTAATGGGTAATTATATTTATATCTATTGAAATAAAGTATACATTTTGTTACAATACGCCAATGTCTTTCAATTTGATAAAAAAATAGTAAATCATAATCACATTTTAAGTTTCAACCTTGCTTTATAGTGTGATTTGCGGCATTGGCGAATTATGTCGATCCTATTCTGCACCATTCAATATATTGTCGTTTTTCCCTTTATCTTACGCTGGATCAAATATTATATTCCTTGATTTTTTGTTAGCCGGTGTTATAATGAATCGATTGTGCAATCAGACACTTACCGATTTATGGAAACAACTTTGAATATTCAAAGTCTTGTTTTTTTACTGCCGATCACATGCCAATCGCTGATAATTGGTTCGCAAAGAATCTTTCAGCGCGTATAATGTAGAACAAGGGAAAAACCTAGCCACAAAACAGCGCATATATTGAATATGGGAAGGTTAAGCGAAATGTTTGAACACCTGATAGAGATAATACTGCCAGAAATAATCCATCTGCTAGAAATCATCGGAGTGCTCATCGTAGCAATTGGATCATTTCGCACATTCGGGCATTACATCACCCACTTGCTCAACCCAAACAAGAATTTCCGCTACCAGCATGAGCTTGGAGGCTCATTGTCCCTTGGCCTAGAATTCAAGATGGGCGCAGAGATTTTAAAGACGGTCTTAATCAGGGATTTGAGTGAAATCTGGGTCTTGGCGGCAATCATTGTACTAAGGGCAATGCTAGCATTGTTGCTCCACATCGAACTGCGCCATGCGGACTCAGAGGAGGTCGCTTAGCCGAATAGCCAATTTTTTATACCTGTATCTGGCAGCGTCCGAACGTATCGGAAGCTGTCTTTTTGTATTTTTTGTCGAATTAGCAAAAAAAGCTGGCAAACTGTGAAAATAGGTGTATGATAAGCTTACGAAGACACAACGGCAGACCGTATTTTCCACTGCCTGCCTTTTCTTCCACTAATTTCAAAGGAGGAAAGCATGCTAGGTCATATCATTGAGTTTCTGCTGCCGGAAATCATTGCCCTAATCGAAATAATCGGGGTTTTGATTGTCTCAATTGGTTCGTTTCGGACGTTTGCCCACTTCATTGTCAATTTTGTCGACCCCAAAAAAGAATACCGCTTCCAACATGAGCTTGGAGGGTCGCTGGCGCTAGGCCTCGAGTTCAAAATGGGGGCAGAGATCCTGAAAACCGCTTTGATCCGTGACTTAAGCGAAATCTGGATTCTTGCGGCTATCATCATCCTCAGGGCAATGTTGGCGATGCTTGTGCATATCGAGTTGAGATTCTCACAAAGCGAGGCTTGAAATCAGCGCTGCCCATACAACTTGGGAAAATAGCCGGGCTCCAATCGCATGGATTGGAGCCCGGCTATTGTTTTCTCTTCAAACATCCATTTGCTATAACAACGCAACAGCATTTAGCCAGACCGGAAGGGGGCCTTCCAACAACGAAACGCCACGCTAAAAAAGCATGTGTTTCTTTGTTGGACGGCTATGCAGTAAATAGCCCAGCGGAAACCCCTGCCTGCCATTTGCTTTCCAGCTTTTTTCGTTTTTAGCACACTGCTACACCAACGAGATTTGCTGGATTGCAAGCCAGCAGCTCAGCCGGAAGGCAGGCATCCGGTTTTTTTACTAACCTTCGACTAGATTTGCGACACCAGCTTTTGGCACATCAACACTGCCCGCTACTTGGGAATAAGGAAATCTCGTCGTATTCTTCTATTATTGAATCAATGGCATTTTTGCCCCATAAAGCTAATCCAGATGATTTGCCGTGCCGCCATATGTAATCAAAGCTTTCCATAAAACACCATCCCCTGGCGCGATTAATGGCGTCGATGCCAATTCCCAACTCATCAAAAAAACTTTCCTGCTTTTCTTATCAAAAAAAGTCCATGCCATAACATAGTCACAGGAAGGATCGCCCGTGCCCATACCGCCAAAATCAATAACGCCGCACACCTTTCCATTTTTAGCAAGCAAATTGGCGACCGCTACGTCACCATGCACCCAAACACAACTGCCAGTATGCTTGGTGGAAAGGGCAAGCTCCCATATTTCTAAAAGGAGGTTTTGGCCATACCCGCCAGAAACATCCTTAATTGCATCACTAGTTTGGGTATCGTAGACAGCCAAATCCCCGCCTCTATGAAAATTTTGTGCACCGGCAGGCAGCCCGTCTGCAGAGTCGATTGATTCCAATTCTTTTAGAAAGTTTGCCAGATCCTTGGCAAATTCACACAAATCCCTTATATTGCCATATTAAGCTTTTTTCCCCGTCGATCCATTGAATCACAGACCACACAAAAGGATAACTGCCTGCAGGATCCTCTTTTCCCAGCGGGAGAGAATAGGCAGAGCAATGTGCTTTTGCATGACAGGAAGCCATTTAGAAGCCGCCCGAAGAGCTTTAGAGCTCATCGATGCCGAAATTGTACTGTTTCAAATTCTCCGTAATGTCCTGGTTTTTGATGCACCCAGCTATGACATTATCCGTGGCATTGCCACTGCTGGCTGCAAAATACCCCCCAGCCCGCAAGTGCCTGCCCAAAAACTGCTGGCTAAGCGCATATGCTACATTTGCAGCTTTCGGGAACGATTGCTTTTCTAGCACTGCACAAGCTTGATGGGCGGCAAGTTAGGAGGAACAGGCACAAGCAGGCGCACATAACCTTTCGACACATGCCATGCGATTATTTCCACCTCGTTTTCCTTGCATTTGCCTATTGCCAATTCCCTTGTGTGCTCGCGATTCTCCCTTCAATTACCGGTTTCCTGTCTTTTGTTATCCACACCATGTGGTATTTTATGCCGCACGAGCAATGCGCCGGTTTTCTGTAGTCATCCAAGCTGTTTGCACCTTTTCGATTAATGTTGCTAAACCGGCTTAAAAACAATTCATCAAGCAAGTTGGCCTGAAGGTTTCGCCTAGAATAACCCCATTATACAGGCAATAATACAACTGGGCATTGCCGCAATTTTTGGCAAAAGCTGAGCTGGCTATATGTAGCGAGCCAGATGCCGGGCTTATCGGGGTACAGAGGAGGCAAACATCCCGCTATTATAGTATTGTTCGCACTTGTTGCCCCAAGAATCTAGCAGCTCCCCGTTCCTCAGCACATTGATAACTTCACAATTGTTGGGGCAGTTGCCACATTCAATGCCCTTTGTCTCAAAGTTGATGTCAGCAATATCCAGCTCAAAATGGGACTCTTCTTGCTCAGCCTTACATAAAACAGCAACGCCAAGAGCGCCCATAAGATGACCGTTTGGATCAACATATACAGGCATTTGCAACTCGTTTTCGAACTCTTTGACTACTGCCGCATTTTTGCTCACACCGCCTTGGAAGACTACTGGAGCTTTTATTTGCTTCCCTTTGCCCACATTGTTAAGGTAATTGAGCACTATAGCCCTGCAAAGGCCAGCGACTATATCGGCTTTGGAATAGCCCATCTGCGCTTTGTGCACCAAATCGCTCTCTGCAAAAACAGTGCAGCGGGCAGCGATTTTTGCGGGATTGGCACTGGCCAGGGCAAGGTCCGCAAAATCATCAAGCTCCAGGTCAAGGCGTTTGGCTTGGCTGCTCAAAAATGAACCGGTTCCTGCAGCGCACAAGGTATTCATCGCGTAGTCCATAACAACACCGTTGTTGACAAGAATAATCTTGGAGTCTTGGCCGCCGATTTCCAGAATTGTCCTTACCCCCGGAACCACAGCCAAGGTACCCACAGCGTGGGCTGTGATCTCGTTTTTCACAACCCTGGCACCGAGGGCAACACCGATGAGTTTCCTCGCCGACCCTGTTGTCCCTGCGTTGACCACCTTGTACCGGCTCGTGTCCAGCTTTCTTGATATTTCAGCCAGCACGTTTTTCACCGCGTTGATTGGATGCCCCGAGGTCCACAAATAACTGTCGGCAATAATCTCATTCTCCTGGTTTATAACGACGCCTTTGGTGGATATCGAGCCTATGTCAATGCCTAAATATGCTTTTTCCATAATCTGTCATACCAGTCCTTTCATCAGTATCATATCGAGGAATGCTTCAAGCCTTGTGTGGAAACCCGCTTCGCTGGTTTCTGTGTCAAAGGTCAAATACATGACAGGGACCCCAAAATCCCTTGACATGTTTTGAAGTATGCTCATCGCTGTTATTTCCGGTGAACACGCAGAAGGTTTTATATGTATGATCCCGTCAATACCATTTTGCATCATCCCATAGGCTTGGGCGATTGCGTCGTTGGCTGTGCTGCCTATGTTGTAGTTGACGTATCCGCCGCTGCGCCCAATCTGCTCGGCCACCGTGAAAACCGCGACAGCCATCCGGGACAAATCGAAGGGGCGGTGTATCTCAACGTGGTTGTTGGCAAGCCATCTTTCTATATGCCCATTTGAGAACGGCTCGACTACGACGTAGATTTCCCCAATGATGCCTATGCGGATGGGCCGGACCGGTTTGTCGGTAGGTATAGCATGGAGCAGCTCTGTGTATTTTTCCCCAAGCGCTTTTGCCTCCTGGGCGTTTTCCACTTTTTGGGCTTGGGCAATGTACGCGTTGTATGTTTTTTCAAACTGGCCTTTTTGGGCTTCAAAGGCTATGTTTTGCCTCATAAAATCAGCCAGGCTATCCATGTCGACTGTGATTCTTACAACAGTGTCGAATACCTCGTTGAACTCTTCCACGCCCAAGGCAGGGTTTATCTCCCTCATTTGTTTATATAGCCTGCTTTGCCCTGGTATATAATCAAAAAGGGTGACCATTTCGATGTTGTAGCCCATATCCAACAGTATCTGCTCCTGCAGGATGTCGTAGAAACCCAAGCGGCAACCTGCCCCTGGCATAATAAAAACATTCGCGCCTTTCTCAGCGGCTTCAATGAAATTGCCGAGGGTCAGCTTGAATGGGGTGCAAATCATGTCAGGGCTGTGGCGGGCGCCTAGTTCCAAGGTGCGTTTTGTCATGGGCGGGCAACGCATGGTTTTATAGCCCAAGCATCTCTCGATTACCATGTTTGTGATAATATGGTAGTCCCCGATTATAGGGGAACATGCTAATTTGCCGCCAGTTTCCATCTCTCGCCCCTCCCCATAACCTCTAAAATATCAGTAAAGCTTTCGAGCCGTGTCTGTATGCCGGCTGAAGCATCGAGCTCGTCTATGATCAGCGACAAAACCGGCTTGTCTTTAGTCACCCTGATAACCAATTCATTGAACAATGAATCCGGCCCGCAGGGGAAAGTGGATATCAGCACAACACCGTCTACCTGGCTTTTGTACTTTAGCAGCCCGCCGATAAGCTGGGCGCTTATCTTCCAGTATATCCTCTTGCCATAGGATTCCTTTGCCAGCTGCTGGGCTTCCTTGTCATCAATCAAGTCTGCATATGCTACTTTGATGTTGTTATTCTCAAAGTATCCAATAATTTCCTTGCCTATGTAAGCGTCATAGGTGTTGTAGGCATGGGAAAAGACAAGCACTTTCAAGCCGTCTTCCCCAAGCAGCTGCTCTTGTTTGGCTATTTTTTTGGCTTTTTTCCTTTGGGACAACTCAAAGGCGTTTTTATAAGCCTCCATCGACACTTCCTCGCCAACCCCGAGTATTGAGCCTATCTCTACAAAAGCATTAGACTCCCTTTTGCGAAACAGGTAGTTTACCTCCGCGTTTAGCAAGTTTGCTTGTGGGAAGGTGTTCTTCGCCAAGTCGTACAACCCAAATATGCGGGTGCAATATTCTTCACGGATCGCCGCGTTCTCAATGCGGGGAATGAAAACCAAGTCGCATTTGTCCAGTAGGTGCTCCACATGGCCGATAAAAATCTTGGAAGAGAAGCAAGCTTCGTCAATGGAGTTGGCGATGCCTTTCTTGACAATGTCTTTGTTGGTTGGAGGGCTAAGCACCGTCTCAAATCCTAGGTTGTCAAAAAAAGCCACCCATAAATCATCGTAGAAGTAGTATTGCAACGCCCTTGGTATGCCAATTTTCATAATCAGATGCACAACCCCCCATCCACTTTGATGACCTCCCCGGTGATGTATGAAGCGCCGCTGCTTGCCAGGAATGCTGCCAGCTTGGACACATCCCCTGCCTGCCCCGGCCGCTTCATTGGGATCGAGGCTACCAAACGCTCCCGTTGCCCCCCTTTGAGCTTTGCTGTCATGTCAGTTTCAATCAGCCCAGGGGCGATGGCATTGCATGTGACCCCCCGCCCGCCTAGCTCTTTGGCGATTGATTTTGTCAAGGCTATCAGCCCCCCTTTCGAGGCTGCGTATGTAGACTGCCATTCCCATCCCCTAAGGCCGCAAACACTGGCTATGTTGATGATAGCCCCTGAGCGGTTTTTCATAAATGACGGGTATAAATGCTTTATCATATTGAAGGCGCCCTTCAGGTTCACATCCAATACGTCGTCATAATCCTGCTCGCTGATGCGCAGCACCGGGTTGTCCCTTGCTATCCCCGCATTATTGACCAGGATGTCGATCCTGCCATAATCTTTTTGGGCATCTATAGCCATTTGGCTTGATTTGGCGAAGTCCGACACATCGCACTCGTAAATCTTGCAATCTGCGCCTTCTTCAATTATCCGTTTTTGTGTAATAAACGCGTTTTCTTCGTCCCTATAATAATTCAGGGCAATAGCAGCGCCGTTTCTAGCCATCTCGACAGCTATTTCTGCGCCAATCCCCCTGGAAGCCCCGGTCACCAAGGCTACTTTTCCTTTTAACATAGACAGTTTTCCTTTTATTTTGACTTTATTTCTTGCTGATAAATGCAAACCCTGCCGCCCCTGGCCCTATGTGGGTGCCAATCACTGCGCCCATCTCGCACTCAAGACGAGATGATTTGTCTCCGACTTGCTCTCTCATTATAACTTTCAGCTCTTCCATTTCGGTTTTTGCAGAGGCGTGCACGAAAACCACAGAATAGTCAGTGTCGATCCCGAACTCATTTGCCATCATATAGATTTTTTTGCAAGCCATGCCTTTGCCCCTGGCTTTTCCGACACTCTTGACAACCCCGTCGCGCAAGCTGATTAGAGGGTATATATTCATGACGCCTCCAATCGCCCCTACAGCCTGGGACACGCGCCCGCCACGAACCAAGTACTTGAATGTCGGGATATAAGCCAGAAGCGTCACCCGCTCTGACAACTCGGATATCCGTTTGGCAATCGATTGGGCGCTCATCCCGGCATCCCTCAATGCCACAGCTTCAAGCACCAACACCGCAATGCCTGCTGTTGTGCTTTGGGAATCCACAGGATACACCCCAGCCACTTCCCTTGCGGCTAGGGCTGCTGACTGGTATGTGCCGCTCAGCGCTGAGGACAAGTGTATTGCCACGACTTCACTGCCGTCTTCGGTGGCATCCCGGTAAACTTGCTCAAGGTCATAGGCGGTCAGCTGGGTAGTCGTCGGCAGCGTATCGCTTTGCGCCATCTTTTCAAAAAACTCGGAGGCGGTCATATCGATGTTTTGAAGAAATGTCTCTTCGCCAAAGTTGATCGACATCGGCACCAAGGTGATGCCTAATCTCTGGGCGTCTTCCACGCTGATATCGCAAGTGCTGTCTACATAGATCTTCACTTTCCCTTCCTTCAGGGAAGCTTCCTTTTGAGTGTAGAATGAGGAGAAGATGTCAACCGCTTGGGTTATCGCTGTCAGGTCTTCCCCGGCATATTCAAGCAATTCCTGGGCAAGCTCGCAATGGGACTCAAAGTGCTGTTTAAACGCCTTGAGCCCTTTTTCTGTCAAGCCGACGCGGACTGAGCGTTGGTCATTCGCATCCCTTGCCCTGGTCAAGTACCCTTTTTTTTCGAGGACGCCCGCAGATGCCGTGAACGTTCCCGGGGCTATCTGGAGAGCTGCGGCTATCTCTGACGCCTTGGCTAGCGCCCCTTCCTTTATCGACGCCGCCACAGCCTCAATCACGTGTATTTCCCTAAAAGACACGTCCTCTGGGCGGTTAGCCAGAAACTGTTCTTCGAACTTCAAAATATTATTAATAGTCTTGGCAAAAAAAACTGCCAACTTGTCTTTTGGCAAGCTTTGTTCCATTCCAGATTAATACCTCCCGCAAAAGATGATATCAAATTAAGCTATATGAGTGGCAAAGTCAATAGAAAAAATTATTTTGAACATCAAATTATAAAGATAATGCTTGCATAACCTGTAAATTTAAGTTTTGGCGCTTAGCAACTGGAGAGTCAATTGGACTCGATATAGCTTATATTTGCCAGGGATGCGCAAAACCTCCATTGATGCATGCAAACAAAAGCCCATAGCTATTCGCCGGTATGCGACCCTGATAATAGGAAAGCATCAAAAAAAAATACACCCCAATACAGCATTTATTCGGACGCCATATTGGGGGGTTGCTATCAAAATTTAATTCAAATGGCAGTATGCTATAGCTTAGTCTCCAAATATGCGATAAACTCTTCGCAAGTTGCCCCAGTGTCGCGCCCTGTGACAACCACTTTTTTCTCTGCCGCACACTCGTCAAGCGCATTGTCAAGCTTTTGCGACAACTCGAAATACCCGATATGGGAAAGAAGCATAGCTGCAGCCCTTAGTATAGAGACCGGGTCTGCATAGTGCCCCCTGCCCTCTTGGATCATCCTTGGAGCTGACCCGTGGATAGCTTCAAACATTGAGTGCTTGTCCCCTATATTCGCGCTTCCAGCTGTTCCAACCCCTCCTTGGAACTCAGCTGCCTCGTCGGTGATAATGTCCCCATAGAGGTTTGGCAGCACTAGGACTTTGAAATCCCTTCTTCGCTTCTCGTCAATGAGTTTTGCCGAGAGGATGTCTACATACCACTCGTCTGTTATGATATCGGGATATTCTTTGGCAATTTGTTTTGACAACTCAAGGAACTTCCCGTCTGTAGTCTTTACGACATTGGCTTTTGTGATAATGGATACACGGTCTTTTTTGTTGTTGTGGGCAAACTCGTACGCTGCCCTGGCAATCCTGTCAGTGCCTTGGGTGGTGGTTACAGTAAAATCAAATGCCAGGTCCTCTGTTATATTCATGCCTTCAGAGCCGAGCGCGTATGCGCCTTCTGTGTTTTCCCTGAAAAATGTCCAATCAATGCCCTGCTCGGGGATCCTTACAGGCCTTACGTTGGCATACAAGTCAAGCTCTTTGCGCATTTTGACATTGGCGCTCTCGATGTTGGGCATGCCGTCCCCTGCCTGAGGCGTGGTTGTGGGCCCTTTTAGGATTGTGTCGCACTCTTTCAGCTCTGCCAAGACATCATCCGGAATCGCTTGCATCTTTTCAATCCTGTTTTCTATGGTCAATCCTTCTATTTCCCGCAACACTACTTTTCCTTGCTCTATCTCGCTTGCCAGCAGGCTTGCAAGGACATTGGAAGTAGCTTTTGTGATGATCGGGCCAATGCCGTCGCCGCCGCAAATGCCGATAACAATCGCCTCGCCAGCTGCTTTCTTCTCGTCTTCTTTTTTCATGCGCTCTATGCGCTCAAGCTGGCTGGCAATCAGTTTTTCAAACTTTTCTAAACTCTCTTTTATTTCCTTTTCAAACATATCTTCCTCCAATTTTACTCATTCTACCATGAATCATGCCCCAGTTGTGTTTTTTTACACACAGAGCATGCGTTTCTATAGCAAGCTAGTGCCGCGCTTGCAGGTGTTCCACCTTTCTCCCCATCATACCATTTCCCAATTTTCCCACGAGCTAGGAGTTGGAAACTGGCTTGCACAGCCTTAGCGACTGTCCAAAGAGCGCATTTATAGCCAAAAATGCGCCCAAACGGGAAAACACGCCCTTTCCAGCTTCTTTTTCATGCTTAATGTTTTAGGTGTTGGCAATTGCATCAAGCATGAATTGCTCTAGCTGTATATACAGAAAAGTTCACTAGTGGTATGATTGTGGTGAGAGCAAATCCCTTTTGCCGGCTAAAAAACTATATGTTCGAAACACAATCCAAGCAAGGAGGCAGTTAATGCATGGCAATCCTTAATAAGAAGGCTTTGCGGCGGATGTTGTTTTTTTTCCTGCTACTTAGCGCTTCAATTTTTATCTTTGCAGCGTGCTCTAGCGACAAAACTACAACTGGCCAAAAAACAGCGGGAGGCATGCCCCAAATCAGTTACGGGTCTTTTCCAAAAATCGACGGGTCGACAGCCACCATACCATTGGCAATTGAACTTGTAAAGGCGGTCACCGGCTGCTCTGATGCAGAGGCGGAAGGAGCAATCATCTTCACAACTACCGACCCAAGTTACGAGGCGCTGCTGAATGGTGACGCAGACATATTATTGGTATATGAGGCGTCTGATTCTACGAAATCGTCCCTTTCCGGGTTTTCAAGCCTTGATATCGAGCCCGTCGGCAGGGATGCCCTTGTATTCTTGGCAAACGTAAAAAATCCTGTGGACGACCTTTCAACAGAGCAAATTTGCGGCATTTACACAGGTGGAATCATCAACTGGAACGAAGTCGGCGGGCTTGACATGCCTATCACTGCTTTCCAGCGCCAAGAGCAGTCAGGCAGCCAAACTATGATGAAAAAACTGGTAATGGATGGCAAGGAAATGTTTGAAGCGCCTGACCCGCTAGTCCATTATGAAATGGGCGGGATGGTTGACGCTATCGGGATATTTGACACCCAAGGCAGCTCGCTAGGCTATTCCGTTTACTACTATGCCAAAAACATGTACGAGCTGCCTGATGTCAAGCTGTTGGCAGTAGACGGCATCGAACCATCGAATGAGACAATCCAGTCTGGCGCCTATCCCCATGTGAACGACTTCTTTTGTGTCTTGGGGCCGTCCCCATCTGAAGAGGCGCAGCTGGTTGCCGAGTGGCTGCTAAGCGGTGATGGGCAGCGTTTTATCATGGAGTGTGGATATGTGCCTATCAGATAAAACCAAGAGGTTGCCAGCATTGGCATTGGCGGTTGTCCTTGCTTCTTGTTCCGGCTCAGCGGCCCCAATGCAGAGGAATGCCATGCCAGATAGCGCTGCTGCAATAACAGAGCCAAAGTTTGCTTCGGCTACAGCAAATTCCTTGGGGGCTGGATATGAGCCTGGCAACGCTATTGATGGCGACCCTTCCAGCGCATGGGCAGTCAGGGGCGGTGTCGGCGAGTCAATAATGCTGGCAATGGAAGAGCCGCAGCTAATCGAAGGCCTGAGGTTTCTTAACGGCTATACAAAATTCAATGACAGCTTGGGCATATGGCTGTATGAAGCCAACAACCGTCCTGAGCAGATAACAATCTCATTTTCAGACGGGACATCAATTGAGAGGACACTAGATGATGTGTTTTCCCAAATTTATGGCCGATACCAGGAAATCAAGTTTCCCGAGCCGGTTTTTACAAGTTATGTGGATATCAAAATTGAAAGCGTTTATCCAGGAGAGGTATATAACGACACCTGCATATCAGAGATCCAGCCATATATCAACTACTCGCCCAAAAGCGCCCCTAGAGACGGCAAATTATGGGATGACGGGATCTATGCGCTTATCCCCAAAGGGGAATCGCGATATGTGGTCTACGGAAATGAAGGCAAGCCTTTGGCGCATTTCTACCATTTAGACTCCACAAGTGTGCTCCTTGCAAGGCAAGACAGCTTGTTTTTGTGCATGGATTATTACGGGGCATACAACCTGTTCTCTTTTGAGGGCATGTCCTATGTGATCGACGAGTCTTTCCCTGTAAACAGCCAGCCGAGGATGCCATGGGCCGAGTCGGCTATTGAATACTCCTTGGCGGGCAACAGGCTCACAGCCATCCAAGATGGCAGCCAAGCAAGCTACACATTGCCGTTTGAGCCGGGAGACTATGATTATGTGAGTGGAATCAACAGCGAAATCGTGTCCATCAGCAACGAAAAACTGTTTTTATACAAAAGCGGCATTGACATCTCACACTTGCTTGGGCATGCCTACAACTCGTATGCGAATGTGCGCGATGAGTTTGTGATCATCGAAGAAAACAACAAGATAGGGGCGAGCACATACAGCGTCATAGGCTTGGACGGGAGCGTGCTTTGGAAACAGGAAGCGTCTGTGGCATTGCCCTATGACTATGAGTATTGCGATATTAATATATCATGCGACAGAGCCTCGCTCACTGCCAATGACCATGGGGCTATTTATACACTTGAACTGGACGAGCCGCTGGAAGCAGAGTACATTTACGCCGGGAGCGCAAACCACCAGCTTGCCACTATTTATACTTATGGGGCTGACTCCAAAACGTTGCTGCTCAACTACAAAACCGGGGAAGACTTATCCAGTTTGCTTGAAGGGCACCTGTATATTGACTTGCTGCGCGATTATTTAATCGTGGTCTTCGCAGATGAAAGCTACACCAATTATTCATACAGCATCTACAACCGGTTTGGGGAGCCAATTTCGTCTGGCCCGGGATCCATCGGATATCTTGGAAATGGGCTCTTCCATCTGAAGCGGGGCAGCTACAGTGGAATCGCCGACGAAAATGGGCAATGGCTGGTGAGGAGTTTTTCGGCAAATGGAGACTAGGGCCTAAAAAATGCTTACAGGAGATATTGACGCGATATGGATTACATGATTAGAGACATGAGGGAATCTGACTGGGAGAATGTCGCGAGGATATACACCCAGGGCATAGAATCAGGGAATGCGACCTACGAGCCTACATGCCCTTCTTGGGAACAGTTTGACGCTGCCCACCATACAGATTGCAGGTTTGTGGTTGTAAAAGATGAAAGCGAGGGGGCTATCGGCTGGGCAACAATCAAGCCTATATCGCCAAGGGCTGTTTTCCAGGGTGTTGCAGAGGTCAGCATTTATATCGACCAAGACTATAAAGGGCAAGGATTAGGCTTCGACTTGCTTATGCACTTGGCCCAGCGCTCGCAGGAATCAGGGTACTGGACGTTGCAATCGCATATTTTCCCAGGAAATATTGCAAGTTTGCGCATACATGAGAAATGCGGGTTCAGGCTTGTGGGAACCAGGGAGAAGCTGGGGCAGGACAAAGACGGGAAATGGCGTGATATATGCCTTTTAGAGAGGCGAAGCGGCATAATGTGACAATTGTTTTCATCAAAAAAGCGGGCGAGGCCCATCTGTAGGGGATAATCGCCCGCTTTATTTTATTTTCGCCTTAAACTGATATGTCTGCCACTTCCAGAATCTCGTAGGGATATCCCTGCTCAATTAAAAACAGCTGCCTATTGCCCGCAAAATCCTCTTCGCGGGAATCTTTGGTCACAAGGGCATAAAAGTGCGCTTCATTGTCCCCTTCTTTTGGCCTAAGAATCCGCCCGAGCCTTTGGGCTTCTTCTTGGCGGGAGCCGAAAGTGCCGGATACTTCAATTGCGACATTTGCGTCGGGAAGGTCAATAGCGAAGTTTGCCACTTTGGACACAACCAGCACAGGGGTGTCACCCCGCTTGAAACTTGAGTATAGCAGCTCCCTCTTCTTGTTTGCCAAGGACCCAGTTATTATCGGGGCTTCCAGCTCTGCCGCGATCGCTTTTAGTTGTGAAATATATTGCCCGATTATCAGGATATTGCCATCTTTGTGCTTTTCCAACAGGAGTTTGATGACATGCATCTTGTCGGGGTTTTCAGAGGCAATCCTGAATTTGTCTTTTTTATCTGATGTGGCATACGCCATTTTCATATCCACAGGCAATGGGATGCGGATCTCTGAGCATTTGGCTTTTGCTATGAACCCTTTCTCTTCCAAGGATTTCCACGGCACCTCGCAGCGTTTGGGGCCGATCAAGGCAAAGACATCAGATTGGCGGTCGTCTTCCCTGACAAGGGTCGCAGTCAATCCCAGCCGCCGTTTTGACTGCAACTCTGCTGTCATGCGGAAGACTGGCGCAGGAAGCATATGGACTTCATCGTAAATTATCAAGCCCCAGTTCCTTTCGTCAAACAAGGAGAAATGGGCGTTGTCCCCTTGGGCGTTCCTATGGCTTAAAATCTGGTATGTGGAGATAGTGACAGGGCGTATCTGTTTTATTTCCCCTGAGTACTCCCCTATCAAATCCTCAGTCAAGCTTGTCTTGTCCAAGAGCTCCGCAATCCATTGCCTGACAGCAGTGATGGAAGTTGTAAGCACCAGTGTCTCGGCTGACACCTTTTCCATAGCCCCCATGCCCACTATCGTTTTGCCTGCTCCACATGGCAAAACGATTACCCCATGGCCACCATGGGCTTTGCCGGAAGCGTAGAACAAATCCACTGCTTCCTGCTGGTATCCACGCAAGCTAAACGGGCTGCCTGATGAGGCGCAGCTTTCCCGCAGCCCAATAGTCAGCGGGGCAGCTTCCCCAAAACCGGCATGGTCTTGTGCGGGGAGCTGCAAATCCATCAACGCTTGCTTTAAATGCCCCCGGTAATGGCCGTCGATCCTCACCTTCAAGCCTTCTGGGGGGGAGAGGAAATAGCTGGACGCCTTTTCGTCGGCATTTATCAACGCCATTGTAAATTCGTCTTTCGCAGTGAGGAACAAACCCTCATCATCTTTGTCGATCTCCACAGACCCGTAGCGCTCGATAATCTGGCGCACCCGGGTTTTGACATTCTCGGGCACCGCATGCTTTGCATGCGCTTCCAGCGCCCCGAGGGCGCCATCTGCGCTGATGCCTGCGCTTGCGGCGTTCCAAAGAGACAGTGGCGTCATCCTGTAGGTATGCATATACTCAGGGCTTTTGACGATCTCGCTAAAGGCGTTTATCTCATCACGAGCTGTTTCAAAATCGGGATGCCCGACTTCCAGCAGCAGTGTCATGTCCCCTTGCACAATCAGCGGTCCGCTCATAGTTCCTCCATGCAAAATTTTCCGTTTTTCTCTATTGCTTTCTTCAGTTTCCCCACATCGGAGGGAGCAATGACACATGAGGGGCCCAGCTGTTTTCCAAGCAGGTCGGAAACGCCTTTCATGGTTTTGATCTCTTCGAGCAAGTACTCGTCGTCCGCCTCTATCACCAAAACCTTCCTGACCGCTATGCGGCCTGACAGCCTTGACCAGTCTTGGAGCTGGCGGGACACATTTGAGGGCAGCGGTTTTGAGGAGTATTTGGCCAGGTAAGTGGCTACTTCCTCGATCGAGATGCCTGAGTCCAGCCCTCTCGCCATGCCCTCGAATGAGAGCGTATAAGCGGATATTGCGTCGTCCTCGACAATTTTGTCAAGGAAACGGGAGAAGTACAGGTCATGGGCAGCCCTTGACTCTGACTCCTCAACCAGTATTTCAAAATTAGGCTGGACTACAAACCCGTTCTTTGGCTCATAATCCTCGTTGGCGGACATGGGGGAGCCTCCGGCAATGCCTAGGACAAAAGCGCCTGAGCTGGTGAGGCGGAAGGCTTCAATGTACGCTTCGCTCTCTCCGCTGTAGTCGCTGGCCCTGGTGCACCATATGGTGTCTGCCATGCCCAAGGCGCATAGCAAAGACAGGTATACAGTCAAGTATTTGGACTCGAATGCTTCCCACCCCACTTCGTATCCGTAGTTTTTAACAACAGCCCCGATATGCCGGCGGGCAAACATCCGGTTGGCTTTGTAGGCGTACTCTTCAAACTCTTTGAACTTGATATATCTGCCTGACGGGCAATTTGAAAGAATTAGGCGCGCCTCTTTCCGGGCTTCTGGAAATTTGGCCCGTTTTGATTTTGCTTTGAGCCCTTTTATGCACGAGAGCTCTGAAAACGAGGCAGCGTCCTCATAAGCTTCGAATATGTGCTTGGCCATTTCCGCGTTTGGCAAGGACAACACCTTTGAAGCCCCCGGGCCGATATAGGCGCTCCCGGAGTCAGCAGCAATAAGCTTGGACGCCAAAGCCAATATCAGCATCGAGGAAGTGATAATCATCTGGGATGTGCTGCGCGCAGAGGCAATTGATGTCGCCCCTGACTGGCAGAGGTCTTTGTATCCACAGGCTGCTGCGAATTTTAAAGCATGCTGCTTTGTGACCATGCCGTTGGCTGTCACTGGCGGGCTTGTCTTGTTTATATAACGGGCAAGGAAAGCAATGTCGGATACCCGCCCCTCCCTCTCAATGGTTACACAGTCGCTTGTGGGCTCATATTCAGAAAACACTGCTTTTAAGGGCGGTGTTATTTTCTTCATCACATCAAAGATCTCTTTGGGCATTGCGCCGTATGGAAAGAAGACCAAAGACAGCGCAGAGCCTTGGAGATGGTTGAAAAACAGCTCTATTGGTGTTACAAAGTACATTTTGCTCACATTTTTAACCCCGTGCTTCTCAGCAAGGGCATTTACAGCCTTGGCGTCTATACAGCATCCAGACTGCACATGGGCGTTTATGATGTCTGACTCGAAGGGAGGCAGTGAAAGGTAGGCGGACTTGATATTCGAAGCATCCTTGTAGAAGGCTTTCATAGAGGATATAGCTTCCTCCTTTGTAGAAGGCTCCTCCACTCCTGCAGCTTGGCATAGGAGGCTCAAGTTCTCGTATTTGAAATAGCCGTCCATTTCCATCTTTGATAGTGCTGTTGACAAGCTCATCACTAGGAAATCACCTCTTTTGTTAGATAGCGCGCAAAGGACTCCATTTAAGATGATATAACAATTTGGCACTCAAAACAATAGTAATAATTCGAGTAACTTTTATAAAATATGAGTGTTTGCACGATATTTCTACATTTTATGCTTTGGTCCCCAGCAATTGGGGCACCAGTAAATAAAGAGAAATGGGGCGGATAAAACCGCTTCAAGTTGAAGATTCTTAAGGAAGGGCTATAACGGATGCCAATAGCTGTTGCACACAAAATGTGTTGTCATTTGTTTTTTGACAAGGAATATAATCGCTTTTTTGCTTGTTGTCGGATAGAGGCGCTAGCAAGCGGTTTAAACTGGTATTTGCTATTTAATCTTTTTATAAATTCAGTCCCAGTTTTGGCGTGATAGCTTGTCATGCAGCGTATTTAAGGCATCCATGCGTTTTTTATAATCCGGGAGGATCCTGCCAACTATTCTCCAGAAGTTTGGCGAGTGGTTCATCTCTTTGAGATGGGCAAGCTCATGGACTATCACGTAGTCAATGACATAGCTGTCCCCAGCAAGAAGCCTCCAAGAAAAATTCAAATTCTGTTTTGCCGAGCAGCTTCCCCACCGGGTTTTAGCTGAGGAAACCTTGATGTCTTTCGGCTTGACACCCATTTTGTTCGCATACCAGACAGTTTGCTGTATTAAGTCAGCCTTGCCGATCATCCTGTATATTTGTATGCATACAGACTTGATTTCACCATCATCCATGTTGGGAGGCATGTAAAAAGAGTCGGTTTCCCTATCGTAGCCATAGCTATCACCTTCCCCTGCCACTATCTGTATTTCCCTTCCCCAATACGGGACGGAATCCCCGTAGGTTAAAGAGAACTGTTGGCGCTCTACTAGTTTTTCTTTGGCTTCCGCCAGACGAGAGTTTATCCACTCCCCGTTTGACTCCACGAAGGTGTCTATGTATTTCTTCGAAGCTGCAAGCGGGGCGCGAACTAGCACTTGCGCATCCTTTACATAAATTGCAATGCTTTTCCTTTTTGTCCTGATTAGCGTATATGCGATTTGGTTTTGTTTGGCCATAAGGATGGCAGTCCTTTTTTAGTTGCCTAGCGGCATTTTAGGATATGTTTTGTTGGCCTTTACTAGCATTTTTGCGCCTAGGCAAGCAATGGCTTGCTTCCAGGCGGCGCTCGCCAACCTTTACTATATTTATCCTGCTGGCTTTTCGCAAGAGTTTAAAGCTGTTTTTTATCATTTTCAAAGTTTAGGCCCGTGTTTGCGTAGAGGCGCGAAAAGCGGATTTTTTTACCAGAAAACTTTTGAATTTGCAGAGCTTTAGAATCTCAACAGTTAATCATCAAAACTCGCCTATTCCAATGCGGGCTACAAGCTGATTTATTAAAGCAGAATTGTTCTAAAAGCTTGGATCTTCTAAATGTCAAAGCAGATTTAGGCATCTTCCTGTTGTTCCATATGCGTCTGCATTTCTGCTGGTATTTCTGCAAATGCTCAGAAATATAGCCAATCCATCAGCTATGCGATTTCTTTTGGAATCAAAAACAGTGTTAGCGGTTGCAGCGGGCAATCACTTGCTTGTTGAACACTGATAGCCAAAGATACCGCTATAAGGGGTTTTATCGACAAGTTCTCACTTAAGTATGTGTTTTTTGTCAGACAGCCAATACTTCAAAAAATGGGGGGCGTTGACGATGCCGCAGACGCCACTTTGCTTTCAAACGAGAACAGGGATAATCCGTATCATAAACAATTGAATAAATTCCACAGCCTCCTAAAAACATGGCACATCAAGCGTGTATGCTTAAGAGCAACGCATTCACATTTGAGATAATTGCCTCCAGCATCCAGCCATATAAAAAAGAGGCTAAACACTTTTTCCAGCATTCCACTGCTTTCCAAGCTTGTCTATTACTCCATCTATTACTCCACTTAATATTGGCGATTGATAGAAACATGCGCACATGATATCGTTTACGAAGACAATTTAGTTATAAATTAATCATCGATTAAAACTAGATATTTGAGATCAAATTGGAACTAATTGCGAATGTTAAGCGTTTTCATTTTGTGTATGATGTTATTTAGTATCTATTATGATGTTGTGAAATGGCTTCAGTACGCTATTTCTTGCTTTTTTCGCTTGACTTATCGCTCTTCAATTATTACAATGTGATTAGAAATTGCTTAATAGAGCAAACACTAAAAACTAAAACATAATATAAGGGAGAATGTATTTTGAAACTAAACAAGAAGATCTTTGCAACTTTGATAGTATTATCACTAGTACTGTCATTCTTGTCACCGGTATTTGCATCAACAGAACCTGGGCATACAGCGGCTTGCGCTTTTGCAAAAGAAGTTGCCTGCACAGTTTGGAAGCCAGCTGGCGAAGGGTGCTTTACTGGCGGGACACATACTGGCCAGATTTGCAATTTCAAGGCTGAAGTTCCCTGTGCTACTAATTCAGTTGAAGGGCATACACTTGGCGGGACACACACTGATGGTGTGACTTGCACTTTCGAGGCAGCAGTTGCCTGTACAGTTTGGGCTCCAGCTGGTGAAGGCCACACAACTGGCGGGACACATACTGGCCAGATTTGCAATTATAAGGCTGCTGTGGCTTGCGACAAAGGTTGCCTTGATGTAGTGACTACTTTCAAGATTAGAATACCAGTCACCTTCAAACCAGAAAAAGACAGCGCAAAAGCTCCAAACAATACAAAATTCAAATTTGACTACACTTTAGGAAAAGACAGCAACTTTGCCAGCACTAGCTACATCACAGGCGGCGGCTATGGTGGCGGCGGCTTCGGCGGCGGCGGATACGGTGGCGGCGGCTTCGGCGGTGGAAATAGAGGCGGCGGCCGCAGGGCTCCAGGCTCATATTTTGACCACGGTTATGATTGCTTCAATGGTGTCGCTTCAGGATACATTGAGATAGTAGCAGAGCCAGGCAACTATGTACTGACAGTATCAAGAGTAGTTATCAAAGGCTATACTATCAACCCAGCTTCAATCACAATCAGGTTCACTATACTTGACAATGGCAAGGTACGCTTCAACACTAACGCCCAACGCGCAGATTTCACATATGTCAAAGATGGTGAAAAAGTAGTAAAGAAAGTAACAGACAATCCAAAAACTGCTGACTTGACAAACATAGCTCTTTGGGGAACTTTAGCTCCAGTATGCGCAGCCGGATTTGTGTTCATATCAAGGAAAGCAAAAAAAGTCAACTAGAGAAACTTATACTACAACTAATTTGTTCAAGTATCAAGTATTAACTAATAGAGCAACAAAAAAGCCCGATAGCAGCCATTGCTGCTATCGGGCTTTTAACATCTACAGCTTTGTTTTTTTTGCTTGCATATACACAATCTAAAAAAAATTGGACATCTTCAATAATCCAATCAAAATCAATAACTTGCCTCATTGGAGCTGCACAGTTACCAGTATTCATACTTGCATGGCAGCTGGAGACTTGAGACAAATGATAGCTATATAAAACCATCTGTTCCAGTTGCGCTGCTACACTATCGTCTTTTTCATAACAAAACCACGAAATCCACTTTTTTTGTCTTCAATCTCGCCAGTTTTCACATAACCTAATGAGCCATAAAACTTATGCAAGCCATAACTTAAAGCAGGCGTCTCAAGCTTCCATTCCTTTACGCCCGGATAGATCTGCTCAAAGATCAGCATAGCTTCTTTTCCATACCCATTGCCTTGGAAATCAGGATCCAGGAATATTGAGCCGACTTCCCCCTTTTTGCCAAATCCAAGAACAAATGCCCCTCCAATAATTGATCCATCTTTCAAAATGGTTTTACCGAAAATCAACGGAGGCATAAACTTGCCTTTCTTGGTGTTTAGCAAAGGCGGGTACATGCCATACCTTTCATAATCCGGCTTAAATGCCCTCATGGCAATACTGTACAATATATCGCTTTCTTCTTTTTTCATTTTTCTGACAGAAACCATGCCTATACCTCTATTTGACTAAAACACATTATAATCCATATCATTTTGAATATGCATTGCCAACTAAGCCATTGTTGCATTGTTGCCGGCGCTGCTATTTTAGGACACAAAAACTATTGTTCTGCACAATCCTTTAGTGGCATTATCAAACCATCAACCATTTTTCAATTTCACATCCATGGATTTTTGAAGCCTTGTTGTAATTGAACCAAACAAGGAGCGTCTCATCAAAACCGCTTAACACATCAATGTATTTGCGGTCTTTTTTTTGTGCAATAGCCCCATAAGCTCTCTTGTCCCACTTTAGCTCAACCACAAGCGCAGGCTTGTTGATATCCCGCTTGCGGGGCACCATGACAATGTCTGCAAATCCTTTTCCTGATGCAAGCTCGCGGTGGATGTGGTAGTATCCCAAGCGAGGCCCGTTGCACAGAATAAGGCATCCTCATCGTTGTATGCAAAATCGACACCAGCGCCTGGCGGGTTTTCTCTATCCCTATTGTAACTGCTGGGTATCGAGTTTCAAAATAGACTCTATCAATTGGCAGAGCGCTTGATTGCATCCACAGACTTGCCCTATTGGAGGATCTCAACGATCTGGACAAACTCTCCCCTTAACTTCCATGTTTGGAATTGAAACTGCGCTATTGGCAGCGTCACATGACAAATAGCCCAAGTGGAACAAAAGCGTCAAGACATCATCTTTGCTCTCAAAACTCATCATGTCATTTGAATATGTCCTGGTTTGAACTGGCACTAGGGCTCCTACAAGAAAACATATTTAACATGTTGCGAGTCCCGTATTTTTTATTGTTTTATTGTCAGAATTCCAGTCATGTACGCCAAAGCTACATATTCTTGGTCTTTGAGCCACATCTGTAAAAAATCGAGGTAAGCTTTCTGGGATAAGTGGTCTTCTTTACGCTCCCTGAATATACAGTCCCACTCGTCAATTAACACCATGTTTGTTGATATGTCTCTCTGATAATTTGGACAATGTCTTTTTCATCAGAAAGGATGACATTTGGAAATTCTTCTTTGACATCTTTTACGGCTAGCCTCGTTATTCTAGAAAACATTTCTTCAAGAGTTCTTGTGCTGCTCAAAAACTCAAGCATATTCAGCATCAGGCAATTGTATTTATTCAAATGCTCCAGGAAGTTATCATCGCTTTGGATTTTCAAATCATTAAACAATGCTCTGGTTTCTTCACCAGATCCGTAATATGCGTTGTGCATTTCAATTGCCATTGTTTTGCCAAATCTTCAAGGGCGGCTAAGGCAAACGAATCGCTGCTGAATATTTATTAATGAGTTCGCAACTGCGATCAAGTTGCTTATATCGACATAAATCAATCCATTAAAACGATACTTAAACCTTTGGCTGCCAGAATTTAGATAGTGGCCCATTATGATCATCCAACCATATCATATATAAAACCAATACTTGTATTCTTATTATAACATTCGAATTGCATACTTGAGAAAGGAATGTATCAGCCATAGCACATATGAATTCTTTTGATGGGCCGGCATAAACAAGCATTTAGCCTGAAGGCTACCAAATTCTACAAACAGCGATACAAGCCTGCAACCTCTGCTTGCGCCTAACATGCCTAATCGCTTAAACCGCCTCCTGCATTTTTGATGCAGGAGGCGTATCTTGATGCCATCATAGTCTTGTATTTCTTTTCCAAGCCATCGCGAGACTGGATTCTTTTTTGATTATAAAAAAAGTCCCCCTTATCTTTCCTATCCAATCAGCTATCTAATAACGATGGTGTCCCATTCTCCGTGGAATTTAACATCCATCCACTTTAATGGCAAATTATATTTTAAGCTATACTTATAGACTTTATCTTTTTATCGGTTTCACATTCAAGTGCTATAATAAGGGAAGGGATTTGCTTGCAACCTTAAATGCGCCTGAATCCCCTCTCTGCCTCCATGAACCCTGCGGCCGCCTGCCTAAGGGCTTGTCTCGCCGCTATTGTAATTGGATACCCTCCGTATAACTCCAGCGCAAGCCGAGTTTGCCGGCTCGATCGGGTTTGCCGGGCTTGCAGCCGCCCCCAGCAGCCCAGGGATTTCAAGGCGCGCCACTGCCAAGGCCTCCTCCATGCCTTCCCTCAGGCTTGCCGCGGCTGAGGAAAA